>NZ_KV801808.1:412-110333 GCF_001810545.1 Haemophilus sp. HMSC066D02
CTAAAGGTGACACAGGTGCTACAGGTGCTACAGGCGCAACTGGCGACAAAGGTGAGAAAGGTGATAGCATCACTGGTGAGGTTGTAGATAACAAAGACGGTACTCATACAATCACCATTACTGATTTAGGTACTGGCTCAATTACTACAACTATCGTTAAAGATGGTAAAAAAGGTGAAAAAGGTGATACTGGTCCAGCTGGTCCAGACAAACATGTTGATGTAGTTTCTGGTAACGAGAATACAACTAAAGTTGACGTGAAACCTAACGCAAGTAAAGATGGTCGTGATCGTTTCGTTGTGTCAGCTAATACAACTGGTATTACAACGACAGTAAACAACAATGGTACTGTAAGTGTTGATCCTAACGGTAATGGCGATAGCTTAGTTAACGCAACCACTGTTGTGAATGCAATCAACAATGCTTCATTCAATATTACTACTGGCAACCATGTTGATAACGTTGTAGAAGATACCAATGGTGGAAAAGTTGCTCAAGTGAAACCGGGTTCAACTGTAACCATTACTTCTGGTAAAAATGTAGCAGTTAAACAAGATGTTGATGATAAAGGTAACCCAACCTTCGTTATCTCAAGTACTAACGATGTAAATCACAACAATGTAACTGCAGCTAATACCACTACAACAAACTTTACTGTTAACCCTAACGGTAATGTTGATATGGGTGGTAACCAAGTTCATAACGTAGCTAACGGTACTAATCCAACTGATGCTGTGAACTTGAGCCAATTGAATGCAACTAAAACTGTTGTGAAACCAGGTAACCAAACTAATGTTACTACATCACTTAATGCGACCACCGGTGGTACTGATTACACAGTTAATGTAAACACTACAACGTTATCTCCTGCAACTAACACTGGTAAGATTACAGTTCCAGATGCTAATACCGCAGGTAATAACGGTTTAGTGACTGCAATTGATGTAGCTAATGCAATCAATGCTGCTTACTGGAAAGTAGGTGATAATGCAGGCGCAGTAAAACACAATGTCACTGCGGGTAGCCAAGTGAACTTCGTGAATGGTAATGCGACAAGCTCTAATGTTACCGTTGATGCAAATGGTTTAACCAAAGTTAGTTACGATGTGAATGCAGGTGACGGTTTACATATCGACAATAATAATAAATTAGTTGCGAATGTAACTGATATTAAACAAGGCGATAATGTAGTGGTTAATAAAGATGATAAAGGTGTTTACACCATCAGCGCAAACAATACGCAAGCAAGCGTAAGCACTGATCCAAACAAAGGTATCACTGTTACACCAACCGTTAATGCAAATGGTACAACTAACTACAAAGTCACTGTTGACGTAGATAACGATACAATTACTGTGAACAATCAAGGTAAGTTAGTTGCAAGCGGTGCAACCAACTTTAATGTTGCAACTAAAGATGGTGGTAACCAAGTTGCTAAGAAAGGCGGAAGCTCAACAACGAAAATTACTGCTGGTAAGACAATTACTTATACTGCAGGTAAAAACATCGCGATTGAGCAAAATGGTGGCGACATCCTTGTTTCAACAACTCAAGATGTAGATCACAACAGCGTAACCACAAATGACTTAACAGTTAACAAAGGTGGTAACATTGATATGGGTGGTAACCAAATTCACAACGTGAAAGCGGGTACTAAAGATACTGATGCGGTTAACGTATCTCAATTGAAACAATCAATTGGTGATGTACATAAACGTATCAATAAAGTGGGCAAAGAAGCTCGCGGCGGTATCGCAGGTGCTAACGCAGCAGCAGGTTTACCACAAGTTTATATTCCAGGTAAATCAATGGTTGCCGCTTCTGCAGGTACTTTCAAAGGTGAAAGCGCTGTAGCAGTAGGTTACTCACGCTCAAGCGACAATGGTAAAGTTATCTTTAAACTTCAAGGTAACGCCAATACCCAAGGCGACGTAGGTGGCTCTGTGGGTGTAGGTTACCAATGGTAATTTAGCTTTCCATTAAGATAGATAAAAACCCAGCTTCGGCTGGGTTTTTTATATTTAAAAATAGACATATATAAATAGAAAAATTCACGCACATATAACATTATATGTGCGTGAATTTTTCTAATTAACAATATTTTATATGATGTTTTCTAGAGATGTTCTTTTGCAAATGCTAGATTTTTTTGAATACGTTGTTTATCTTGTTCTGGAATTGTTGGATTTTCTAATAATTCAACACAGAGCGCATAACAGATACGATAATTTTTAACCCAATAGGCGCTTACTGCCAACTCATCTTTAGCTTTCCATTCGTAAATAGGGTAGTTCACAAACAGTTTATCAGTACTAAGCGGAATACTTATAGCTGCCATTGCATATATATAGGCCAATTTTATACGATTATTAAGGCGTAAATAGCGCGCTAAGAAATATAAACTTTCAGCACGCTGCGGTCGATACTCATAAGCAGCAAGAAACGCCTGTTGTACTTCATCTAATGGATAATTTAATTGTTCTTTTAGTTTTGCAACTTGTAGTAGTGAATAGTAAACTTCTTCAACCCAGCCACCAAGAGCAATACGTTTTTTGTAGGTATCTAATGCTTTTTTAGGTTGATCAGAGTCTCGCCATGTTTGTGCTAAATAGAATGTACAACGTCGGATTAATTCTTCTTTACGATCCCATAGACCTTCTTCCATCGCTTTTTGTTTTTTTGCATCACTTGCTTTTTCGAGGGCTTTTAATTTTTTGATTTCGGCCATTAACAGTTTAGCATCACGTTCGTATTTATCGCCTTTTGAACCACCATCAGTAAAATCTGGAAGTTCAATACCGGTTAATAAAGTAGGATTGTTACTTCCTTCAATGGAATCACAGTATTCATGAGTTGCTCCCCAATAACGGTAACGCTGACGGCCGGTTAATCGACCATTCACTAGACGAATATTGGAATATCTTAAGGTGCTATTTTTTTGAATGACGGAGTACGCAGGATCGCCTTGTAATTGCGATTTCCATTCAGGATCGAGCACTTCTAATGTCATATCGGCATCACATAAGAAAATATAATCGGCTTTGTTTTCTGCCAATTCTAATGCTTCGCTACGGTTGTGGGAAAAATTAACCCAAGGTCGTTCAAATAATTCACCAGGGATTTTATGTTTTGCCATAAAATCTTTGATGATTTGTTGGGTACCATCAGTTGAACCAGTGTCCACCACAACCCAATAATCAATTTGACCAACCATAGAACTCATACAGCGTTCGATGATAGCAGACTCATTTTTTACGATAGCATTCCAGCAAATCGTCTTTTTATCGGTTCTTTTAGGCATTTTTCTATCTCTTATGTTTTAATATTAATTCAAGCTTATCCCTCTTTAGATTAGGGAGATATTATAACGAAAATACATTTTTTTTGCTGAAAATTATGCGAAAAATAACCGCACTTTTTCCTCGCATAGACAATTCCAATTACATCAATTTATAGCTTTCTTCTTTAATTTGGCGCAAAATAGGGAAAAAATTTTAATGAGTAAAAAAGGATAATGAAAATGACTAAACATTATGATTATATTGCTATCGGTGGTGGTTCAGGCGGGATTGCTTCAATTAACCGTGCGGCAAGCTATGGTAAAAAATGTGCGATTATTGAAGCGAAACATCTCGGTGGCACTTGTGTGAACGTAGGCTGTGTACCGAAAAAAGTGATGTTCTATGGCGCACAAATTGCAGAAGCCATTAATAGCTATGCACCCGCTTATGGTTTTGATGTAGAAGTGAAAAAGTTTGATTACGCGAAATTGGTCGAAAGTCGTCAAGCTTACATCGGTCGTATTCATACCTCTTACAATAATGTGTTAGCGAAAAATAATGTGGACGTTCTAAATGGTTTTGCGCGTTTTAAAGATGCAAAAACGATTGAAGTGAGCTATGCAGATGGTTCAACAGAATTAGTGACTGCAGATCATATCTTAATTGCTACAGGTGGCCGTCCAAGTATTCCAGCGGTAAAAGGTGCTGAATACGGAATTGATTCAAATGGTGTATTTGCTTTAAATGAATTACCAAAACGTGTTGCAGTAGTAGGCGCAGGTTATATTGCGGTTGAATTAGCGGGTGTTTTAAATAGCTTAGGCAGCGAAACACATTTATTTGTACGCCAACATGCCCCATTGCGTAATCAAGATCCATTGATTGTCGAAACCTTAGTTGAAGTGTTAGAACAAGATGGTATCCAATTACATACTAAAGCGTTGCCTGAAGAAGTCGTGAAAAATGCCGATGGTTCGCTTACCTTGAAATTACAAGATGGTCGTGAAACCACAGTGGATACGTTAATTTGGGCGATTGGTCGCGAACCGGCAACGGATGTGATTAATCTTGAAGTAACAGGGGTGAAAACAAATTCACGTGGACAAATTATTGTTGATAAATACCAAAATACGAACGTACCTGGCATTTATGCAGTGGGTGATATTATCGAAGGTGGTATTGAATTAACACCAGTTGCCGTGGCAGCAGGTCGTCGTTTGTCTGAGCGTTTATTCAATAACAAACCAAATGAGCATTTGGATTACAATCTTGTGCCAACGGTTGTGTTCAGCCATCCGCCAATTGGTACAGTGGGTTTAACTGAACCGCAAGCGATTGAGCAATATGGTGAAGAAAATGTGAAAGTATATAAATCCTCTTTCACAGCAATGTACACCGCTGTCACTGAACATCGTCAACCTTGCCGGATGAAATTAGTGTGTGTCGGCAAAGAAGAGAAAATCGTGGGCTTACACGGCATTGGTTTCGGTGTAGATGAAATGATTCAAGGTTTTGCTGTAGCAATCAAAATGGGGGCAACTAAAGCAGACTTTGATAATACGGTGGCAATTCACCCAACAGGTTCTGAAGAATTTGTGACAATGCGTTAATTGCAGATAAAAAAGTGCGGTCAAAATCTCTGATGTTTTTGACCGCACTTTTTATTGTGATTTGTTATTAGGCTGCTGCGCGATTGCCTAATGTACCATCATCTTCCATTTCTTTAGCCACACCAACGACCTCAGCAATTTTGTCTCCTTCTTTGAAGAAAACGAAACCACCATGTTCCATTTTGACCCAAGGTTCATCTTTGGTGAGCGGGAAAGTCGTAATGATCGTGACTTTGTCACCATCTTTTGCGTAATCATTAAAATCGATGACACCATCATCATCAATGCGGTGCGCTTTACCAAAAGGGGCTTTACGTGTTAAGTAATGCAAATTGGTTGAGCAGTGGGCAATCATCCATTCTCCGTTTGAAAGAATGAAGTTAAAGGTGCCTTTTTGCGAGAGCTCTTTAGTAATATCTTGAATGGCTTCAAAAATTTCCATTTCAGACGGTTTACGACGGAAGCGATTTTTCAAATATTCCGCCATATAACAAAATGCCGCTTCTGAATCGGTTGAGCCAATCGGCTGACAGAAACTCTCAGACATATCCGGTAATTCTTTTAAATTACCGTTGTGAGCAAACACCCAGTTTTGTCCCCAAATTTCACGAATAAAGGGATGGGTGTTTTCAATGGTCACACCGCCTTGCGTTGCTTTACGAATGTGAGCAATCACATTGAGTGATTTAATTTTGTATTGTTTTACACAGTCTGCAATAGGGGATTGTGATGCTGCGTGGTTATCGCGAAAAATACGCACTCCACGACCTTCAAAAAAAGCAATACCGAAGCCATCTGAATGGCAATCAGTAAGACCAGCACGACGACGGAAACCTTCAAAAGAAAAGACAATATCCGTCGGCGTATTGCAGTTCATTCCGAGTAATTGGCACATAAATTCCTACAACTTATTTTTATATTTTTATAACCTTATAATGTGTGCTGATTTAACACCATAATGCGTTGAAATTCAAGATGGATAACAAAGGATTTTTAGAAGAAAATGTTACATAAAATAACTTGAGAATCTTTCTGATCTGAAGACTAGGGATGAGCACTTTATTAAGTCAATAAAAAAGGCGTGTTTATCACGCCTTTTGCTATATTTTTTTAAGATTATGCTTTAATTTCTGAGCGGCTTTTTAAGAAAAAGAGTGCAACTGTTGAGATCAGCATAACGAAGCCAACGCCAACATATAAACTCTGTTTATCCCACCCCATATCTAATAATTGACCGGCAATCGTTGGGGCAAGAATTGCACCAATACGACCAATACCAATTGACCAACCCACACCGGTGCTACGAATATCGGCATCATAAGTAAGTGGATTTAAGGTATAAAGACCGCTGATACAGCCATTCATGAGCGCACCAACTAAAATACCTAATACCATCGCAATCCATAAAACGGACGAGGATAAGATAAAGGTAATGATTGCAGCGGAAGATAATACGGTGAATAAAATCAACACGCCGCGTGCCGTCCAACGGCTAGCCAGTAAGCCATAGATTAGGGCGCCGCAAGTGCCCCCTAATGAGATCATCATCCCTACGCTTACACTTTGCTCTGTCGTCATGCCTGCTTCTTTTAATAAGGCTGGCGTCCATGAACTTATAAAATAGAAACTGAACATGATCGCAAAGAAAGCCGTCCAAATTAACAGAGTGGAGTGTAAGTATTTTTCGCTGAATAATTGGCTAATAGGTAATTTAGTCTTAACTTTTTCCATTTTTTCTGGAAGTTTCCAATCACCGGCTAAACCAATTTTTTTTGCGATTAAATTTAACCGCACCTCTGCATTTTTAGGTTGTTTGGAAGTGAGAAAATCAATGGATTCCGGTAACCAAATAAATAAAATGACTAAAAGTAAACCGGTTAAGATAGCACCCGCTAAAAACACGGAACGCCAGCCATATTCACCTTGTAGCATCACGGCAAACATACCGCCTAATACCGCACCGACACCAAATCCTGCTGCATAGACACTGATCGCAAAGCTACGCCATTTACGAGAGGAATATTCACTGGTGATCACGTTTGTTCCCACTAAAATACCGCCGACACCAAGACCAGTAATAACTCGCCAGAAACCGAGCCATTGATATTGTGAGATAAACGCCGAACCTAACATCCCGATAGCGGAGAGTGATACTGCTATTAATAACAATGGACGGCGACCAATTTTATCCGCAAGTGGTGCAAGAAAAAGTGATCCGGCAGTCATACCAAACAAGCCGGCACTTAATAAATAACCTAACTCAATTCCCGTGAGGCCAAATTCGCCACGAATGGCTGTTGCGGTGAAGGCTAGGGCTAATACATCGAAGCCGTCAAGTAAATTCATGATGGCAGCCATCACCACAATCATCCATTGATAAGCCCCCATTGGGCTTTGTTCTATTTTGGCTCTAAGAGAAAGCGTTTCGGTCATTTTATTTCCTTAAGTTAAGCAAACTGACGAGAGCTTGCGAGAGATTGAAGTTTACGCAAAATCATGCTGAGTACCACGCCATAAGCGGGAACAAACAAGACGATGCCGACAAATAATTTAAATAAATAATCGACAAATCCAAGGCTAAACCAATGTTCTGCCATAAATGGATCACTACTTTTATAAAACGCGACACAAAAGAACATAAAGGTATCGGCAAGGGAACCAAATGTCATTGAGCTGCTCGGGGCAATCCACCACGTTTTTAATTGACGTAAGCGGTTGAATACTAACACATCTAATAATTGACCGAAAACATAAGCACAGAAGCTGGCGAACGCAATACGGAAAACAAACATATTGAATTCACTTAATGCACCCAAGCCTTGATATTGACCATTAGAAAAAACAACAGAAACAATGTAACTCACGATAAGTGCGGGGATCATCACAATAAATATGATCCAGCGCGCTTCTTTTGCCCCAAATACACGAACCGTTAAATCAGTGGCTAAGAAAATGAATGGGAAAGTGAGTGTGCCCCATGTGCTGTGGAAGGAAAAATCATCAGCAAAGCCAAGTGCGGTCAATTTTAAATTGATTTCAAAGGGAATTTGAACGAAATAATTACTGGCTGTGATGATAAAGATATGAAATAAGCTTAATAAAATTAAAGCAAAACGTTTTTGTTGATCATTGAAGATCAGAGTATTAATTTTCATTTTAAGACCTTTTTAGTTGGTTAATCGGGGGTAGGGAACCCGACATGAGAAATAAATCCGCCAAATTGGCGAGCCGTGAATAATACTAGAATTTATTGGGATTGCAAGAAAGTGCGGTTAAAAAATTAGGTATTTTATTTAAATTCAATAAAAATGATAAGAATTGTTATTTACACCCAAATTATATTGTACTAGAATTCTCGGACATTATTTATTCCACATATGCCAGGAGAGCATTTCAATGTATAAATCCAATCATTTAAAAACAACATCATTCTTCGCATTAAGTGCGTTAACCATCGCGCTTTTTTCAAACTATTCTTATGCAGAAGAGAAACTTGAGGAAATTAAAGTTACTGCGGAAGATCAGGTAAAACAATCACTTGGCTCTTCTCTTGTGACAGCAAAAGATTTAGAAAAACGCCCAGCGACAAATGATATTTCTGAAGTATTACGTACCATGCCAGGTGTGAATTTGACGGGTAACTCATCTACAGGACAACGCGGAAATAAACGTCAAATTGATATTCGTGGTATGGGACCAGAAAATACATTGATTTTAGTGGATGGTAAACCGGTCACCTCTCGTAATGCAGAACGTTATGGTGTACGTGGTGAACGTAACTCTCGTGGCGACAGCAACTGGGTACCAGTTGAAGCGATTGAAAAAATTGAAGTATTACGTGGTCCTTCAGCTGCACGTTATGGCTCAGGTGCAATGGGTGGGGTGGTGAATATTATCACTAAACCTGTTACCAATGATTTACACGGGAGCTTAAGTTATTACACCAACCAACCAGAAGATAGCGATGAAGGCGCAACGAACCGTGTTGGTTTTAATCTAAGCGGTGCGTTAATTAAAGACGTATTGCAATTCCGTTTATATGGTAACTGGAACAAAACGCAAGCGGATGAAGTCGGTATTAATGGCGATCCTGCTATTGCCGGTCGTGAAGGTGTACGTAATAAAGATATTAATGGCCGTTTAGTGTGGAATATCAATGAGAAAAATAAATTAACCTTGGATTCTGGTTTTAGCCGTCAAGGTAATATTTATAACGGTGATACACAAAATAGCTCAGCAGGGCTTTACAATAATAAAAATTATCCTGAAACTAAAACCTTGGCAGGAAGCAAAGCTGAAACTGCTCGTTTATATCGTCAAAACTATGCTTTAACCTATGAAGGTAAATTCGATCATTTCGACAATAAAACCTATATTACTTTTGATAAAACCAAAAACAGCCGTTTACCAGAATACTTAGCAGGTGGTCCAGAGGGCAGTTATTCGAGTACATCAGCTTTTAGCGATTCCATTCTTAAAAATACACGCTTTAGTTCTGAATTCTATATCCCATTTACCTTGGGCGTAGATCATATGCTGACAGTTGGTTTTGAAGGTGCACATAGCAGTTTAGATGATGACGCTTCTATGACACAGTTACTTGGTGGACGACGAGATAAAAAAACAGGGAAGGTGCTTTATGATTTGAAAGAACGCCTACCAACCGGCATCTCAAATGTACGAGGAGGTCATAGTAGTCAAACTGAATGGGCTGTATTTATTGAAGATAATATTTCAGCAACCCAATCTACTATCCTAACGCCATCTTTACGTTATGATTACAACAGTTATTCTGGTTCTAATGTAAGCGGTGGATTAAACTTCTTACAAAGCCTCAACGATGATTGGAGAATTAAAGGTGGGATTGCAAGAGCTTATAAAGCACCGAACCTTTATCAAACTAACCCAAATTACTTGCTATTTACTTTAGGTCAAGGTTGTCCAACGAATGTACCAAATAATAAAACTTGTTATTTCCAAGGTAATAGCGACATTAAACCAGAAACCAGCTGGAATAAAGAAATCGGAATTGAATATGATAAAGACGGAGTTCTTGCTTCTGTAGCTTATTTCCGTAATGATTATCGTAATAAAATCGTATCTGATGGTGAATTTATCGGTTTAACCAACTTGGGTAACTATGTGTATAAATGGGGTAATGCAAACCGCGCAGTGATTGAAGGTTTTGAAGGTAATCTGACATTACCACTAATCCAAGATAAATTAAACTGGGTGAATAACTTCACTTATATGCATAAAACCAAAAATAAAGATACAGGTAACCCGCTTTCTATCGTGCCGAAATATACCTTGAATTCAAGCTTAAATTATAAAATTACCGATAGTTTGGATGCAATGTTAACTTATACGCAATACGGTAAACAAAAATCCCGTAAAAATCCGGAAAACCGTATGGAAAATGGTAACAATACACACGTTAATCAACTTGCTGGCTCAGAAGATATTGGTGGCTATGCAGTTTGGGGATTAAGTGCGGGTTATAATTGGAAAGATACAATCAGTATTCGTGTTGGCGTAAGTAACTTATTTGATAAACGCATTTATCGTTCATCAAGCAGTACAAATTACAATGCTCATACTTATAACGAACCTGGTCGTGCGTATTATGCAACAGTAAAATATTCATTTTAATTGAGCATTTAGAACTGATAGAAAAAGTGCTGTCAATTTTGACCGCACTTTTTTATTGATTGAATTTGAAAAATGGTGAATTTCAGATAATAAAAAACCCTGCATAGGCAGGGTTCTCTTCACTCAGATTCAAATTATTTTGTACCTGGGATTTTGAAACGGCTGTTAAAGCGTTCAACACGACCACCAGTATCAACAACACGTTGTTTACCAGTGTAGAATGGGTGGCAGCTACCGCACACATCAAGGTTGATGTCTTTGCCTAAAGTTGAACGAGTTTTGATCACGTTACCGCAAGAACAAGTTGCAGTGATCTCTTTATATTCTGGATGAATACCTTGTTTCATAGAAAACCTCAAATTGAAGCCACGCCGCTATAAATGCTTTCCACTTACACCGCGTGAGTTAATAATCGCCGATAATCCGGCACCAAATAGACTGCGAATTATACTGAAAAAATCAAATTGATCAAGAGGTGTGCTTTAGTGATAGAATCATCGCAAAATTTTTGCTTAGTTTGACCGCACTTTAGGAAAGTTATGTTAGCCCAATCCTCTGTTGATGCCCCTTTTGCCCATTCTGTTTTACAATGGTATGAAAAGTTTGGGCGGAAAAATTTACCTTGGCAGCAAAATAAAACCCTTTATGGTGTTTGGCTTTCTGAAGTGATGTTACAACAGACTCAAGTTTCCACGGTCATTCCTTATTTTGAACGTTTTATTAAAACCTTTCCCAATGTGACCGCACTTGCTAATGCATCACAAGATGAAGTGTTACATCTGTGGACGGGACTAGGTTATTACGCACGTGCAAGAAATTTACATCAAGCCGCTCAAACCATTAGAGATGAATATCAAGGTGAATTTCCTACACAATTTGAGCAAGTTTGGGCATTAACAGGCGTGGGCCGATCCACGGCTGGCGCAATACTATCTTCTGTACAAAATCAACCTTATCCGATTTTAGACGGTAATGTGAAACGTGTGCTTTCTCGTTATTTTGCTGTTGAAGGTTGGCCTGGCGAGAAGAAAGTTGAAAATCAATTATGGCAGTTGAGCGAACAGGTTACACCAACAACGAGAGTCGCAGAATTTAATCAAGCGATGATGGATATCGGTTCGGCTATTTGTACTCGCACAAAACCTAAATGCGATCTTTGTCCTTTAAGTAACGATTGTTTAGCCAATAAACTTGAAAAGTGGACGGAATTTCCTGGAAAGAAACCCAAAAAATCGTTGCCAGAAAAGCAGAGTTATTTTTTGATTTTATCTTATCAAGGAAAAGTCTGGTTGGAACAGCGTGAAAGCAAAGGCTTATGGGGCGGGTTGTATTGTTTTCCTCAGTTTGATGATAAACAAACATTGCTGAGTTATCTGAAAGAACTAGGGATTGCCGAGTATCAAGAATGGGTAACTTTTCGTCATACATTTAGCCATTTTAACTTAGACATTTATCCTATTTATGTTGAAGTTGATCGAAAATCTGAAGAGGGCGATCGTTCAGATTGGAAAAAATTGTCAGAAAAAGGAAAAGAATCTCAATCTGGTCTATTAAGTGCGGTCAAATATTGGTATGATCCAACGTCACCTGAACAGATCGGGTTAGCTCAGCCTGTGAAAAATTTATTAACGCAATTTGTAAGGAATTATTATGGCTAGAACCGTTTTTTGCGAATATTTGAAACAAGATGCGGAAGGGTTGGATTTTCAACTGTATCCCGGTGAATTAGGTAAACGTATTTTTAATTCAATTAGTAAACAAGCATGGGGAGAATGGATCAAAAAACAAACCATGTTAGTGAACGAGAAAAAACTTAATATGATGAATGCCGAACATCGTAAATTATTAGAAGAAGAAATGGTGAATTTCTTATTTGAAGGCAAAGATGTGCATATTGAAGGTTACGTTCCCCCATCTAAATAACAAAAGATTATGAAAAAGTATTTATTATTGGCGCTACTTCCGCTTTTATATGCGTGTAGCGACTCGCCAACCCATCGACGTGGCATTAATTATGACGAAGTGTTTTCGAAAGACACACAAGGGTTAGATATTTTAACGGGGCAATTCTCCCATAATATCGATCGTATTTGGGGGGTAAATGAGCTCTTAGTCGCGAGCCGTAAAGACTACGTAAAATACACAGACTCTTTCTATACGCGTAGCCACGTAAGCTTTGATGAAGGTACGATTATTGTTGAAACTCAACAAGATCTTAATCGCTTACACAACGCGATTGTTCATACTTTATTGATGGGCTCAGATGCGAAAGGTATCGACTTATTCGCTTCTGGTGATGTACCGATTAGTACGCGTCCTTTCTTATTAGGTCAGGTTGTGGATAATAATGGTCAGCAAATTGCTAACCAAGTGATTGCAAGTAACTTTGCGACTTATTTAATCCAAAATAAATTACAAACTCGCCGTTTACAAAATGGTAACACCGTGCAATTTGTGGTGATCTCAATGATTGCAAACCACGTTGAAGTGCGTGCACAAAAATATATTCCATTAGTCCGTAAAGCCGCAGAGCGCTATGGCATTGATGAGAGCTTGATTTTAGGTATTATGCAAACAGAATCTAGCTTCAACCCGTATGCGATAAGTTATGCGAATGCAATCGGCTTAATGCAAGTGGTACCAAGCACAGCAGGTCGTGATGTATTTGCGATGAAAGGTAAAGGTGGACAACCATCTGCGCGTTACCTTTATGATCCTGCAAATAACATTGATGCGGGGGTTTCTTACTTATGGATTCTGCAAAATCAATATTTAGATGGTATTACAAACCCTACCTCTAAACGTTTTGCAATGATTTCTGCCTACAACAGTGGTGCAGGTGCAGTATTACGTGTATTCGATGAGGATAAAGATGAGGCGATCTATAAGATCAATCAGATGTATCCTGAACAAGTATATCGCATCTTAACTACAGCACATCCATCGTCACAAGCAAGAAACTACTTGTTGAAAGTGGATGCAGCTCAGAAGAAATTCCGTGTAAGACGATAATTTCAGAAATTAAATACCATGCCCGAAAGACTTTTCTCTCGGGCATTATTTTTTCTATAAAGTGCGGTTATTTTTAGTTGAGTTTTTCAAAATACGTTCTTTTTATAGACGTTTTGGTTATTAACCATTCAAATACACTAAATTTTTCACTTTTTTTGAATTTAATTGTTGACCGATACCCGAAAAAATAGTTTAATACGCTCCGTTGTCAGGCAGTAGCCAATAACGATAACGCCTCGATAGCTCAGTCGGTAGAGCAGGGGATTGAAAATCCCCGTGTCGGTGGTTCGATTCCGCCTCGAGGCACCATTTCCTCCTTAGTTCAGTCGGTAGAACGGTGGACTGTTAATCCATATGTCGCAGGTTCGAGTCCCGCAGGAGGAGCCAAATTCTAAGAAGCCGCTAAAGTAATTTAGCGGCTTTTTGCTTTTTAGAATTCAGAATTATTCTGTTGTTTTCCTCTCTTTAAAATTTGCTCAAATTTCTCACCGCAGTTTTTTGATCTAGATAAATATTTATGTAAAAAAGTTACATAAAATTGTTAGCGAGATCACACTTTATTATTTTGCACTTTGCAATCAATCCCTAATCTCATCATAATGCAGCCACTAATTTAATGAATGAATAGTCATTAAATAAACGATTTTATAATTTTAACTTTAGAAGGTGATGTATGGACACTACAACTAATAAAAAATGGAATAAATTTGATACAGCTTGGGTATTAAACTTATTTGGAACTGCGGTGGGCGCAGGGGTATTATTTTTACCAATCAATGCAGGGATGGGCGGTTTTTGGCCTTTGGTTGTGATGGCGATTTTAGTCGGACCGATGACATATTTTGCACATCGTGGCTTGGCTTATTTCGTCTTGTCTTCTTCTAAGCCAGGCAGTGATATTACCGAAGTAGTTGAAGAACATTTCGGCCCGACCGCAGGGAAATTAATTACCTTATTATATTTCTTTGCGATCTTCCCAATTTTATTGATTTATGGAAACGGGATCACTAATACGGTTGATTCTTTTATCGTCAACCAATTAGGCATGGCTTCACCAAACCGTGTGATTCTTTCTTTTGTATTAATTGCGATCTTGATTTCGGTAATGTTATTCAGTGAAAAAGTAATGTTAAAAATCACCGAATTACTGGTTTATCCATTGGTATTGATTCTCTTTGCGTTATCAATTTATCTTATTCCGCAATGGAATGCTTCAATGCTTTATGAGCTTCCTACTGCTGGTGGCTTCATCACGACATTGTGGTTAACCATCCCAGTATTGGTTTTCTCTTTTAACCATTCTCCGGCAATTTCCTCTTTCACGCTTTCTCAACAACGTGAATATAAAGATTTTAATACAACGGAATATCACATCGGCCGTACAGAAAAAGGAACTTCAACCGTATTACTGTTCTTCGTGATGTTCTTTGTATTTAGCTGTGTATTAACCTTAACACCAGCAGAGTTATTAGAAGCAAAAGCACAAAATATTAGTATCTTGTCTTATCTTGCTAACAAATTTGATAACCCATACATTTCTTATTTCGCACCATTAGTGGCTTTCTTCGCGATTACAAGCTCATTCTTTGGCCATTATTTAGGCGCGCGTGAAGGTTTAGAAGGTTTATACCTCAAAATGAAAGGCGAAAGTGTGAATCGTAAAAAATTAAATTACGGTACTGCAGTTTTCTTCTTATTGACTTTATGGGGTGTGGCGATCATTAACCCAAGTATTTTAGGTTTGATTGAATCCCTTGGCGGCCCAATTATTGCGATGATCCTTTTTATTATGCCTATGTATGCAATTCGCAATGTTCCAGCAATGAAACGCTATCAAGGTCGTTTTAGTAATGTATTTGTAACAGTAATGGGATTAATTGCTATCTCTGCGGTCGTATATGGATTATTATAAGCGACTTTTTAGTTTAGCTTAGGATTGAAATAATATGATTAGTGTATTTGATATGTTTAAAGTGGGGGTTGGGCCATCCAGCTCCCACACTGTCGGCCCCATGAAAGCAGGCAAGCAGTTTATTGACGATTTAATCGAACAAGGTAAATTTGATTCGGTCGCGACCTTGCATGTGGATGTATATGGCTCCCTTTCTATGACAGGACATGGCCATAATACCGATATTGCGATCATTATGGGATTAGCCGGTTATTTACCGCATGATGTGGATATTGATCTAATCCCAACCTTTATCGAACAGGTTAAACAAACTAAAAAACTGTCGATTGCACAGGGTAAAAAAATGGTTAATTTCGATTGGGATGCCAATATGGTATTCCATAATTCCTTTTTATCATTGCATGAAAACGGTATGACCATTACTGCATTAGATGCTGATCGTAACGTGCTTTACCGCCAAACTTATTATTCTATTGGTGGTGGATTTATTGTAGATGAAGCGCATTTTGGTCAAGAGGAAGAAAATCCGGTGACTGTGCCGTATCCTTATCAATATGCTGAAGATATTTTGAAACATTGTCAGGAAAATGGCTTAATGCTTTCTACGGTGATGATGAGAAATGAGTTAGCATTACGCGATAAAAAATCAGTTGAAGCGCATTTACATAATGTTTGGAAAACTATGAAGGCTTGTATTGAGCATGGTGTCAATACAGAAGGCGTGTTACCTGGCCCATTAAAAGTGGTACGTCGTGCACCGTCACTTTATCGTCTCTTGCAAGCCAATAGTAATCGTCTTGCAAATGATCCAATGCATGTAATCGACTGGGTGAATATGTTTGCCCTTGCCGTAAACGAAGAAAATGCGGCAGGTGGACGAGTTGTGACCGCACCAACAAATGGTGCTTGTGGTATTGTGCCGGCTGTGCTTTCTTATTACGAAAAATTCGTAGGCCCTTTAACACAAGATGTGATTGAGCGTTATTTATTAACAGCGAGTATGATTGGTTCGCTTTATAAGATGAACGCCTCTATTTCTGGTGCTGAAGTTGGTTGCCAAGGTGAAGTGGGTGTAGCATGCTCAATGGCTGCAGCGGGTTTAACTGAAATCCTAGGCGGTACGCCAGTACAAGTGTGCATTGCTGCTGAAATTGCGATGGAACATAATCTGGGCTTAACTTGCGACCCTGTTGGTGGTCAAGTGCAAGTACCTTGTATCGAACGTAATGCCATTGCTTCAGTAAAAGCGATTAACGCTAGCCGTATGGCATTACGCCGAACCACAAATCCTCGCGTAACCTTAGATAAGGTGATCGAAACCATGTATGAAACAGGTAAAGACATGAATGCTAAATACCGTGAAACATCGAAAGGTGGCTTAGCGGTGAAAGTAGTGTGCTCTTAAGATTTCATTGATAATAAAAGAGCGGTCATTTTTGACCGCTCTTTTTTATTTTCCTTTTACATCGATAATGATCACTTCCGACTGCGATCCTAAGCGCATTGGAATGCCCCAGAAGCCGTAACCTGAAGTGACAAAAACATGTGGATTGCCAATCTTTTCATGGCCATAATCCAGACGATACATCATTTTCGTGATTAAACTCGCCGGGAATACTTGCCCTTTATGTGCATGCCCTGACACTTGAATATCAAGCGGGAGTGAAGCATGTTTTTCGATATCTGTTGGACGGTGATCCAATAGAATAATTGGTAAGTCAGTATTCACTTGTTTTAATAACGCCTCAGTATTTGGTCTATCGTGAGCAAGATTGTCATTTCGTCCAATCAGTACCAATTCATTATTTAACGTTAATGTTTCATCTCTTAACACGGTGATACCTGCTTTGCGAATTTCTTGATCAATTCGATCTTGGTCTCCAAATAAATCGTGATTGCCTAGTGTGGCATAAACACCCATTGGAGCCTTGAGTTTTGCCAGATGAGGTTGCATTTTTTCCGCTAAATAGGCATTGACGTTATCGTCCATAATATCGCCAGGCAGTAAAATGATATCCACCTTTTCCTGCTGCATAATATCAGCCAGTTTATCCAATTCTTTTCCGCCAAATAATTTGCCTAAATGGAGATCGCTTGCCATGCCAATTCGCAATGGTTTAATCGGTTTATCTAGCGTAATTTCATAATGAATAACACGGGTAACATAGGCGTTATACACACTTAAGGCTGTGATACCAATAAATAAAACGGGGTAAGCAATGCGCAAAGTGCGGTCAATTTTGGTGATGAATTTAGATTTTCGGA
Organism: Haemophilus sp. HMSC066D02; assembly: GCF_001810545.1. Classification (NCBI taxonomy): domain Bacteria; kingdom Pseudomonadati; phylum Pseudomonadota; class Gammaproteobacteria; order Pasteurellales; family Pasteurellaceae; genus Haemophilus; species Haemophilus sp. HMSC066D02. The sequence goes on from NZ_KV801808.1 coordinate 18,145, forward strand.
AAAGAAAATGAATACATCCCACGGCAATGCTCGCAAAGGCTGAAAAAAGAAGCAGCGCGAGCACTAAAGCAATAAGTCGAAATGCCGTAAAAAGCTTTAAAAAATGGCAAATAACTAAGACATTAGGAAGCAAAAAACTGGTAAAAGTGATAGTTCGTCTTGCCTTTTGGGAGAGTGGTTTGTTCAGCCACCAAATCAGTGTTTTATTAAAAATATAAATCAGCAGTTGTAACAAAATAATAGCTGCCGTAAATATAAAGTAATAACGAGTTTCCATTAGCGATTCCTAAATAAAAGTGCGGTCGTTTTTGACCAAGTTTTGAAGAGTGGAATAATAAATTTCTCTGTTCCCAAAGGCAAATTTTTTCGCTAAAATGCGGCTCGTTTTAGTTAATTTAAGAAGGAAAATCCAATGTTTGGAAAAGGCGGTTTAGGCGGCTTGATGAAACAAGCCCAACAAATGCAAGAAAAAATGCAAAAAATGCAGGAAGAAATTGCCCAATTAGAAGTAACAGGCGAAAGCGGTGCAGGTTTAGTAAAAATCACGATTAATGGTGCGCACAACTGTCGTCGTATTGAGATCGATCCTTCTTTAATGGAAGATGATAAAGAAATGTTGGAAGATTTAATCGCTGCAGCATTCAACGATGCCGTCCGTCGTGCAGAAGAATTGCAAAAAGAAAAAATGGCTTCTGTAACTGCAGGCATGCCATTACCGCCAGGAATGAAACTTCCATTTTAATTCATCGGGTGTGTGAGTTTATCGATTCACACACCATCCATTTTCTCCCATCATAAATACTATGCAAAGCAGTCCACTTTTAGAACATCTTATTGAAAACCTTCGTTGCTTGCCAGGTGTTGGTCCGAAATCAGCACAGCGTATGGCTTATCATCTTTTACAGCGTAATCGTAGCGGTGGGATGAACTTAGCGCGAGCATTAACGGAAGCGATGTCTAAAATTGGGTATTGTTCACAGTGTCGCGATTTTACCGAAGAGGATACATGCAATATTTGTAATAATCCTCGTCGTCAAAATTCAGGTTTGCTGTGCGTGGTGGAAATGCCGGCAGACATTCAGGCCATTGAGCAAACAGGCCAATTTTCTGGGCGTTATTTTGTCTTAATGGGGCACTTATCGCCTTTAGATGGTATTGGTCCAAAAGAAATTGGTTTAGATTTATTGCAAAAACGTCTGGTTGAAGAATCTTTCCACGAAGTGATTTTAGCGACCAATCCAACGGTGGAAGGCGATGCCACTGCTAATTATATTGCTGAAATTTGCCATCAACATAATATTAAAGTGAGCCGTATTGCTCATGGGATCCCTGTTGGTGGGGAATTAGAGACCGTGGATGGCACCACTTTAACCCATTCTTTCTTAGGTCGTCGTCAGATCGACTAATCTTATGCGCCTGTTTATTGCCGAGAAACCCAGTCTTGGGCGAGCTATTGCCGATGTATTGCCAAAACCTCATCAACGAGGTGATGGTTTTATTAAATGCGGCAATGATGATGTTGTGACTTGGTGCGTGGGGCATTTGCTCGAACAGGCAGAGCCGGATGCCTACGATCCGAAATTCAAACAATGGCGTTTAGAACATTTACCCATCATTCCTGAAAAATGGATTTTGTTACCGCGAAAAGAAGTCAAAAAACAACTTTCTGTGGTGGAAAAACTGATTCATCAAGCCGATGTTTTAGTTAACGCAGGCGATCCAGATAGAGAAGGGCAGTTGCTGGTTGATGAAGTGTTCAGTTATGCCAATTTATCAGCGGAAAAACGTGATGGTATTTTGCGTTGTTTGATTAGCGATCTTAACCCAAGTGCGGTCGAAAAAGCGGTACAAAAACTCCAACCGAATCGTCACTTTATTCCATTGGCCACCTCTGCACTGGCGCGTGCACGTGCGGACTGGCTTTATGGCATTAATATGACTCGTGCTTATACCATTCGGGGTCGCCAAGCCGGTTATGATGGCGTGCTTTCCGTTGGGCGAGTACAAACTCCTGTATTAGGTTTGATTGTTCGCCGTGATTTGGAAATTGAACATTTCCAACCAAAAGATTTCTATGAAGTGTTGGCATGGGTGAAAGACGAAAAAACGTCTGAAAATCCAACCGCACTTTTTTCTGCACTTTGGCAACCGAGTAAGGCTTGTGAGGACTATCAGGATGAAGATGGTCGTGTACTCTCTTTAGGGTTGGCCGAAAATGTAGTAAAACGCATTACGGAACAACCTGCCGAAGTGACCGAATATGTGGATAAGCGCGAGAAAGAAACCGCCCCTTTGCCTTATTCCTTATCAGCATTGCAGATTGATGCGGCAAAACGGTTTGGCATGTCAGCACAAAGCGTGTTAGATACCTGTCAGCGGTTATATGAAACCCATCGTTTGATTACCTATCCACGTTCTGATTGTCGCTATTTGCCGGAAGAGCATTTTGCTGAACGACATAAAGTGATGAATGCGATTTCACAGCATTGTCAGACTTATCAAACCTTGCCATCAGTGGTGGATAGTGAGCAACGTAATCGTTGTTGGAATGATAAAAAAGTGGAAGCACACCATGCAATTATTCCAACAGCTAACACACGTTCGATCAATTTAAGTATTGATGAACAACGTATTTATGAATTGATTGCACGCCAGTATTTATTGCAATTCTGTCCAGATGCGGAATATCGAAAAAGTAAAATTACCTTAAGTATTGCAGGCGGTACTTTTGTGGCACAAGCGCGCAACTTGCAAACCGCGGGTTGGAAAGAATTGCTTGGTAAAGAAGACGAAGATGAAAATCAAGAGCCGCTATTGCCGATCGTGAAGAAAGGGCAGATCCTGTATTGCGAACGAGGTGAAGTGGTGAGCAAAAAAACGCAACCGCCGAAACCATTTACCGATGCAACGTTGCTTTCAGCGATGACAGGGATTGCGCGTTTTGTGCAAGATAAAGAATTGAAAAAAATTCTGCGAGAAACGGATGGACTTGGCACAGAAGCTACCCGTGCAGGCATTATTGAATTACTGTTTAAACGAGGCTTTTTGACCAAAAAAGGACGCAATATTCACAGCACAGAAACGGGTCGGATCCTCATTTCAGCTTTGCCGGATATTGCTACGCAACCTGATATGACGGCACATTGGGAAGCGCAATTAACGGATATTAGTCAAAAACAGGCGAGTTATCAGCAATTTATGTTTACGCTTAATCAAATGTTGCCGGATTTAGTGCGTTTTGTTGATTTCACTGCATTACGTCGTTTAAGTCAGATTTCAAAAGGTTTAAGCACACCAGCAACAAAACGAAAAAGAGCGGTCAAAAAATCGGAAGATTTAAACGCTGAAAATTGATTAAACTTAATACAATTAAGTAAAAAAAATGGGAAAGCGCTTGCGAAAAGCGTGAATTTTATATAATATTTGCTCCCAGTTTTCTTGCGAAATCGCAATTTAGAGAAGAAAGAATAATGTACAATATTTTATTATTTGTTTATGTATTAATTTGTATCGCCTTAATAGGCTTTATCCTTGTTCAACAAGGTAAAGGTGCGAACGCAGGTGCGTCATTTGGCGGCGGTGCATCAGGTACTATGTTTGGTTCTGCCGGTGCAGGTAACTTTTTAACTCGTACCAGTGCAATCTTAGCAACTGGCTTTTTTGTGATTGCTTTAGTGTTAGGTAACATTAACTCCCACCGTGGCAACGTACAAAAAGGTTCGTTTGACGATTTATCTCAAACTGCTGAACAAGTTCAACAACAGCAACAACAAGTTGCTCCAGCGGTTGAAAACAAAAATAATGATATTCCGCAATAAGGAATAAAAACAGAATAAACGCTCTGGTGGTGGAATTGGTAGACACGCTATCTTGAGGGGGTAGTGGCCGCAGGTCGTGCGAGTTCAAGTCTCGCTCAGAGCACCAACTATAAACCGACTTAATCAAGTCGGTTTTTTTTCGCCTAAAATTTGTTTAGACCGCTAGTTATTATCCCCCGTTTTAGTTACAATCGGTCAATTTCTTTTTTTAGAAACCCATTAGGAGAGCACTATGAACTTCCCTCAAATCGCCCAACAAGTGATTGATAAACTTGGCGGTAAAGACAACATCGCCACAGCAGCACATTGCGCAACGCGTTTACGTATTGTGTTAAACGATGAAAGCAAAGTGGACAAAGAAGGTATTGATAACATTGAAGGCGTGAAAGGGCAGTTTGCTGTCGCGGGTCAATATCAAATTATCTTCGGTTCTGGCACAGTGAATAAAGTCCATGCTGAACTTACCAAATTGCTTGGTATCGGCGATGTGAGCAAAGCCGAAGTGGCAGAAGCGGCGTCAGACAATCAAAACTTATTGCAACGTTTGGTGAAAGGCTTAGCGGATATTTTCGTGCCAATCATTCCGGCAATCGTCGCAGGCGGTTTGTTAATGGGTATTCACTCCATGCTTACAGCGAAAGGTTTCTTCGTTGATGAATTAAGCGTGATTGATATGCACCCAGGTCTTGCGGATTTGGTGGACTTCATTAATACCATCGCGAACGCACCGTTTGTGTTCTTACCGGTATTACTTGGTTTCTCTGCGACCCGTAAATTCGGCGGTAACCCATTCTTAGGGGCAGCGCTTGGGATGTTGTTGGTTCACCCTGCATTAGCAGACGGTTGGAACTACGCATTAACCCTTGCTCAAGGCAAAATCCAATACTGGAATGTATTCGGTCTTGAAATTGAAAAAGTCGGCTATCAAGGCACGGTTATCCCAACATTAGTTTCTGCTTGGGTATTAGCAACCTTAGAAAAAACCTTCCGTAAATTTGTCCCTTCTTACTTAGATAACCTGATTACCCCATTATTCTCGCTCTTTATTGCAGGCTTCTTAGCGTTTACCGTCATTGGTCCAATCGGTCGTGAAGCGGGTTCATTAATTGCATCAGGTTTAACTTGGTTATATGACACCTTAGGTTTCGTGGGCGGTGCGATCTTCGGGGCATTCTATGCACCAATTGTTATTACGGGTATGCACCAAACCTTCATTGCAGTTGAAACACAATTATTGGCTGAAATGGCAAATACAGGTGGTACCTTTATTTTCCCAATCGCCGCAATGTCAAACATCGCACAAGGTGCGGCCTGTTTAGGTGTGGCAGTGGCATTAAAAGATCCAAAAGTACGTGGTTTAGCGGTGCCATCGGGTATCTCTGCATTATTAGGGATTACTGAACCGGCGATGTTCGGAGTGAACTTACGCTATCGTCAGGCTTTCTTTGCGGCGATGATTGGTTCAGGCCTTGCAAGTGCCTTTATCGCATTCTTTAATGTAAAAGCCATTGCATTAGGCGCAGCAGGCTTCTTAGGTATCCCATCGATCAAACCAGATAGCCTTGCGATGTACAGCATTGGTATGGTGATTTCATTTGTGGTGGCATTCACGCTTTCAGTCATTTTCGTGAAACGCGCACAAGCAAAAGCATAATTGAAATAAAAAAGAAAAAGCACGAGTTTAACCTCGTGCTTTTTTGTTTCGAAAAATGCGTCTAAAAATGACCGCACTTTCAGTGAGAATTAGCCTTCTCGACAATTTAACCAAGCTGTTCTCATGCCTTGATTGTTTTTGTAATACACCGAATTATGCTCGCGCGCAATCAGATCCACATGGCTTCCATCAATCGGCTCATAAGAGCGATAAATCACTTCAAAGCGATTTCCACGTGCATTTAAGGTACGATTTTCCACATGATCAAACGGCACCGCTTTTCCACCATCTAATTGGAAATAAATTCCAAAGTTATCTTTCATGCGGCTTTCTCTTGAAAGCGGGAAGTAAGTGGTTAAATAAGAATTTGAACCCGTTTCTGAATTACGGCAAGAATAGTAATAACGCTTGTAATCTTTCGGATTATTTAATTCCGCTTGGCTAATGTTATTTTTAAGGTATCGAGTTTTAACGGTTTTCTTTGGTTGTTGTGTTGTGGTACAAGCAAACAACCCTACGAATGCAGCCGTGAGTAATGCTATTTTGAATTTATTCATCGATAAAGTTCCGAGAGTAGAGTGAATGAGAAAGGGAATATGATAGCGAAAATTGGGGATTGTGCAAGGGGGAGTCAAAGTGCTGCTGATTTTGAGGAAGTTTTTATAGAAATTTGGCTCACTTTGGGATAAGTGAGCCATTGTAGAGATATGGCAAATTAATTTTGTTTTAAGCTCCAATTAATTATAGCTCTTAGTGTTTCATTAGTTAATTCAATCTCAGGAACTACAATATAAGGATTTTTTCTATTAGTATAAAAATAAATCATTTTATTATTTACATCAACATTAATAATATCTTTAGTTTTTATACTGAATGCATCATTAGATCCTGAAAATACAATTCTTTTATTTGTAAATGAAAGCATGCCTTCAGATTTATGTTCTAGATATTCTATTTTTTCTGAGTATCCTTTTGTTTTACCTATATTTATCCATAGGCCTTTTGCTACTCTAACATTTGCTCCTGCCCTTCCTGATGTATATTCTGTTTTTGTTTTTTTAGTAACGCTATTACAAGAAAATTCAATAGCAATAAATTCATTTTTTTGTAGTAAAAAATTGGATTCATCTATGCATTCAATATTTCCACTTTCAAATAATTCTTGGATAGAACGATTAAAATAATAGTTTAGATATTTTTGAGATAATGATTTGGATAAATGCAATCTTTTACAAACTTCATCTAGATCATCTATATCAGTAACTTTTTGAATGCAAGTTTCTATAAATTCAGATAAGAAACATTCTCTTACTTTTTCTGGAAGTAGAGATATAGACAGAAAACTTAACAGAGGTTTTTCATCTAAGTTAAAAATAGAGTAATGTAGTGACTTTAATTTAACTCTTTCTTTTTCCTTGTTTAAACCAAATTTCTCGAATTTTGAATAATACGCTTCAATATATTTATCAGCATCAAAATTATAGTTAAGTAATTTGGAGTTTTGTTCCTCATCGTTTTTTAATATTGTTATTTCTTTCGATTTGCTCTTAAATAATTTAAACATATGAATCTCTTATTAGCTAACGATAGAATAAATACCCATACAGAAAATAGGGAACTATAATAGAATTTTACTTCATCGCCACACCCAACCATTTCATCATCTCTCTCTCATCCCAACCTTTACGTTTGGCATAATCTTGAGCTTGGTCTTCATCAATGCGACCTAAAGTGAAATAGTTACTTGCAGGGTGGGTGAAGTACCAACCGCAGACGGAAGCTGCCGGCCACATGGCGTAGCTTTCGGTGAGTTTCATGCCGATGCGTTGTTCGACTTCCAATAAATCCCAAATCAAGGCTTTTTCTGTATGCTCAGGGCAGCTTGGATAACCCGGTGCAGGGCGGATGCCGACATAGTTTTCATTGATTAAACCTTGATTATCAAATTCTTCTTGCGTGTAGCCCCAAATGCGGGTGCGAAGCTCAAAGTGCAGGTATTCTGCCATGGCTTCCGCTAAGCGGTCGCCCACCGCTTGTAGCAAGATCGCGTTGTAGTCATCGCCTGCCGCTTTATAGCCTTCCACTAATTCCATTTCTTCAATACCCGCACAGACGGCGAACATACCCATCCAGTCTTTTTTGCCACTTTCGCGATCAGCAATAAAGTCACTTAAAGCAAAGTTAAACGGGCTTTTACTGTTTTTACCACGTTCGGTTTGTTGACGTAATCCATAGGCCGTGCCAATTTGTTGTGTACGTTCTTCATCAGCGAAAATCACGACATCATCGCCCACACGTTCCGCAGGGAAAATACCTAAAATACCGCTTGGGTTGAGCTTGTGGTTTTGCTCTAATTCATCTAAAACTACTTGTGCATCATTCCATACTTTGCGTGCTTCTTCGCCACCTTCTGGGTAATCAAAGGCATCAGGGTAACCACCCATTAAACCCCAAATGCGGAAGAATGGTGACCAGTCGATAAATTTACGTAATGTGGCAATCGGTACGTTTTTAAATTCCACAATGCCAGTTTGGTTTGGTGTTGGCGGCGCGTAATCTGCCCATTCACCACTAAAGCCATCAAAACGGTTTGCGCGAGCCTCTTCAATGCTGAGCTGTTTACGCAGTGGTTTACGGTTAGAGAAAGATTGCTGAATTTTCTCATAATCTTTCTTGAATTGTTCCCACAATGCCGCACGGCTTTCAGGATTCATTAATGTCGCACACACCGTCACCGCACGGGAGGCGTTAGAAGTATAAAATACACCGTGTTCTTTATATTTTGGATAAAGTTTAATTGCTGTATGTTCTTTAGAGGTGGTCGCACCGCCAATCATCACAGGCAGATTTAAGCCCAAGCGAGTCATTTCACCCAAGAAATATTCCATCTCATCTAGAGAAGGGGTAATTAAACCACTTAACGCGATGATGTCTGCTTTTTCATCAATAGCGGTTTGAATAATTTTGTCCGCCGGCACCATCACGCCCAAGTCAATCACTTCAAAGTTATTACATTGCATCACTACGCTTACGATGTTTTTACCGATATCGTGCACGTCGCCTTTTACAGTCGCAATCACCACTTTACCGTTGCTTGAACCTTTTTGTTTGGTGGCGTTGATAAACGGCTCTAAATACGCCACGGATTGTTTCATCACGCGTGCAGATTTCACCACTTGTGGCAGGAACATTTTACCGTCACCGAATAAATCGCCGACTACGTCCATGCCTGCCATCAACGGGCCTTCAATCACATCTAATGGGCTTGGTAAGGTTTGGCGGGCTTCTTCCGTATCTTCCACAATGTAAGTGGTAATCCCTTTCACAAGTGCGTGTTTTAAACGTTCTTCCACAGACCAAGTGCGCCATTCTGCGACAGAATCGACCGCACTTTCATCGTTGCCTTGATTGCGATATTTTTCTGCAATATCGAGTAGTTTTTCAGTCGCATCTGGGCTGCGGTTTAATACTGCATCTTCCACAATTTCACGTAATTCAGGATCGAGATCGTCATAAATCGCAAGTTGCCCCGCATTCACAATCCCCATATCCATGCCTTGCTTGATGGCATGATAGAGGAAGACGGCGTGAATGGCTTCACGCATCACGTTATTACCCCGGAATGAGAAGGAGACATTCGACACCCCGCCCGAGATTTTTGCGTGTGGTAGGGCGCGTTTAATGCGACCAGTGGCATTGATGAAATCCACGCCGTAGTTGTTGTGTTCTTCAATCCCCGTACCAATGGCGAAAATGTTCGGGTCGAAAATAATATCTTCTGGTGGGAAACCAAGTTGATTGACTAAAATGTTATAGGCACGGGTACAGATTTCTACTTTGCGATCTTCGGTATCGGCTTGTCCCACTTCATCGAATGCCATAACCACTACGGCTGCGCCGTATTTACGCACCAGTTTAGCGTGTTCGACAAAGATTTCTTCGCCTTCTTTCAACGAAATAGAGTTCACAATCGGTTTACCTTGTACCGACTGCAAACCTGCCTCAATTACTTCCCATTTAGATGAGTCGATCATGACTGGCACTTTGGCTGCATCTGGTTCGGTCGCCATAATATTGAGGAAACGGGTCATGCATTTTTTGCCGTCGAGCAAGGCTTCGTCCATGTTCACATCGATCACTTGTGCCCCGTTTTCCACTTGGTCAATAGCAATTTCAATGGCTTCAGCAAATTTGTCTTCTTTAATTAAGCGTTTGAATTTCGCCGAACCTGTCACGTTATTACGTTCACCCACGTTCACGAATAGGCTTTCATCATCAATATTGAGTGGCTCTAAGCCGGATAAACGCATTGCGGTTTTAATTTCAGGCAATTTACGTGGTGCAATACCTTGCATTGCATCGGCAAAGGCTTTGATATGCTCTGGCGTCGTACCACAACAACCACCGACAATGTTCAAAAAGCCACTTTCAGCCCATTCTTTAAGGTGTGCAGCCATCTCTTCAGCACCTAGATCATAGCCACCAAAGGCATTTGGTAAGCCTGCATTTGGGTGGACGGAAACATAGGTTTCGCTGATTTTAGATAGTTGTTCAACATACTGGCGAAGTTCTTTCGGGCCTAGCGCACAGTTCAAACCGAACGTTAGTGGTTTAGCGTGACGAAGCGAGTTGTAGAACGCTTCGGTGGTTTGCCCTGAAAGGGTACGGCCAGACGCATCGGTAATGGTGCCGGAAATCATAATCGGCAATTCCACGCTTAATTCTTCAAATACCGTTTCAATCGCAAAAATGGCGGCTTTTGCGTTTAACGTGTCGAAAATGGTTTCGATCATGATTAAATCAGCGCCACCTTCAATTAAGCCTTTGGTTGCTTCAGCATAGGCATCGACCAGTTCCATAAAAGTGACATTACGGAACCCCGGGTCATTTACATCTGGAGAAATAGAGGCTGTACGGTTGGTTGGCCCCAACACACCCGCGACAAAGCGAGGTTTTTCTGGCGTGCTGTATTTATCAGCGGCCAAACGCGCTAGCTTTGCGCCTGCAAAATTCAGTTCGTAGGCAATAGACTGTAAATCATAATCCGCTTGCGCAATGGTGGTAGAACTGAAAGTATTGGTTTCAATAATATCGGCGCCCGCTTGTAAGTATTTCTCATGAATCGCAGAAATTAGCAGCGGTTGGGTTAAGGTGAGCAAGTCATTATTGCCACGTAAATCCACCGCACTTTCTTTAAAACGCTCGCCTCTAAAATCAGCCTCGGTGAGTTTATATTTTTGGATCATCGTCCCCATTGCACCATCTAAAATAAGGATGCGTTCAGCGAGGGATTTTTTCAGTAATTCGGTTTGATTATGTGACATAGACAGCTCTTTTTAAAATCAATCAATATTGGTCGGAATAATAGGGATAAGCATGGATACTGTCAAATAAAAGGGGAGAAAGTGCGGTAAAAAAATGGAATGTTTTCAAAAAGAAAGGCGGACAATTTGTCCGCCGAATGGTTAGCAATATTTGCTGTCCGAGTAAAAAAACAGATTAACGTAAAAATGCCGGAATATTTTTTTCGTATTCACTGATGGCATCTTCATGTTGTAACGTCAAACCGATGTTATCCAAGCCGTTTAACAAACAATGACGGCGGAATTCATCCAGTTCAAAGTGATAGACTTTGTCACCTACAGTGACCGTCATCGCTTCCAAATCCACATGGATTTGTTTGCCTTCATTTGCCCACACCCATTGGAAAATTTCTTCCACTTCTTCTTCGCTTAAACGAATCGGTAACATGTGGTTATTTAAGCTGTTGTTGTAGAAAATATCCGCAAAACTTGGTGCGATCATCACTTTGAAACCGTAATCGGCTAATGCCCAAGGCGCGTGTTCACGAGAAGAACCGCAACCAAGGTTTTTACGTGCTAATAAAATGGTCGCACCTTGATATTGTGGATAATTCAATACGAAATCTGGATTTGGCTTGGTGCCTTCTACATCCAAATAACGCCATTCATGGAATAAGTGTTTGCCGAAACCTACGCGGGTAATGGCTTGTAAAAATTGTTTTGGAATAATCGCATCCGTATCCACGTTTGCTGCATCCAATGGCACTACTAAGCCTGAAAGTTGTTTAAATCCTGCCATTTTCTGCTCCTTAGTTTAATGTGACATCACGAATATCAACGAATTTACCGAACATTCCCGCTGCCGCTGCCATCGCAGGACTTACTAAATGGGTACGCCCATTACGGCCTTGGCGACCTTCAAAGTTACGGTTTGATGTAGAAGCACAGCGTTCCCATTCACCTAAACGGTCATCGTTCATCCCTAAACACATTGAACAGCCTGGATTACGCCATTCAGCGCCCGCTTCGATAAAGATTTTATCCAAGCCTTCTTTTTCTGCTTGTTCTTTCACTAAACCAGAACCTGGTACCACTAAAATACGTTTTACATTGTTGGCTTTTTTACGGCCTTTCATGACAGCTGCTGCGGCACGTAAATCTTCGATACGAGCATTAGTACAAGAACCGATAAACACTTGATCTACAGGGATATCTTTTAAATCAGTATTCGGTTCTAAACCGATATAATTCAACGCTTTTTCTGCTGAAGCACGAGTTACGGGATCGGTCATTTCTGCTGGATTTGGCACTGGCTGATCGATACCGATTACTTGGCCTGGGTTTGTTCCCCAAGTTACCTGTGGTGCAATGTCTTTGGCTTCTAACGTGATGACTGTGTCAAATTTTGCATCATCATCGGATTTTAAGGTTTTCCAATAAGCAACGGCATCATCCCAATCTTTACCTTTTGGTGCATGTGGACGACCTTTTAAGTATTCGAAAGTGGTTTCATCTGGTGCGATTAAGCCGGCTTTCGCGCCCATTTCAATCGCCATATTACAAACGGTCATACGGCCTTCCATAGAAAGATCACGAATCGCTTCGCCGCAAAATTCCACCACATGGCCTGTACCGCCAGCCATGGTTGTTTTACCGATGATGGCAAGAATAATGTCTTTTGCGGTAATGCCTGGCGCTACTTTGCCACGCACTTCAATTTTCATATTTTTTGCGCGGGCTTGCTTTAAGGTTTGGGTGGCTAATACGTGTTCTACTTCGGATGTACCAATACCAAATGCCAAAGCACCGAATGCACCATGAGTGGCGGTATGGGAGTCACCACAAACGATAGTCATGCCCGGTAAGGTTAAGCCTTGTTCAGGTCCCATGACATGCACGATACCTTGTTCTTTGGTGGTCATGTCGAATAATTGAATACCAGTCGCTTTCGTGTTTTTTTCAAGTTCCAATACTTGAATTTTCGCTTGGCCTTCAAGTTTGTTCACGTCGCGTACTTGAGTAGAAATACTGTGATCCATAGTGCCGAAAGTTTTACTGACTTGACGCACTTGGCGGCCTGCCACACGTAGACCATCAAAGGCTTGTGGACTGGTCACTTCATGGATTAAATGACGGTTAATATACAAAATCGGCGTTTCGCCTTCAGCTTCGTATACCACGTGGGCATCGAATAATTTTTCGTAAAGAGTTTTTGCCATAATTTTTCTCAATTCGTTAGAGTAGCAAGTGCGGTCAAATTTTAGGGTGTTTTTAAACCGCACTTTAATTGTTTTTTATTAGATTGCGTTAGCGATTAATGTACCCATTTCCGCCGTTGAAACAGGGGCAGAGTCATCGGCTAAATCACCCGTACGGTGACCACTTGCTAAGACTTTTTGCACGGCATTTTCAATGGCATCTGCAGCATCATTTAAGTTGAAGCTGTAACGCAACATCATCGCGGCAGAAAGAATTTGTGCGATTGGGTTAGCAATGCCTTTGCCTGCGATATCTGGTGCAGAACCACCTGCTGGTTCATATAAGCCGAAACCTTCTTCATTTAAGCTAGCAGATGGTAACATGCCCATAGAGCCGGTGATCATCGCGGCTTCATCAGAAATAATATCACCGAAAATGTTAGAGCAGAGGAGTACATCGAAAGATTCAGGCGCTTTGATTAACTGCATGGTCGCATTGTCGATATAAATATGATCTAAGGTGACTTCAGGGTAATCTTTCGCCACTTCAGTCACAGTTTCACGCCATAAGATTGAAGCTTGTAATACGTTCGCTTTATCCACAGAAGTCACATGTTTACGACGTTTCATTGCCGCATCAAAAGCCGCACGTGCAATGCGTTCGATTTCATATTTGTAATAAACTTCAGTATCGAATGCTTTGGTTTGTGCACCTTCACCTTCACGGCCTTTAGGCTGACCGAAATAAATCCCGCCAGTTAATTCACGTACAACCACCATATCAAACCCTTTTGCTGCAATATCAGCACGTAATGGACAGAATTTTTCGAGTCCTTTATAAAGGGTAGCAGGGCGAAGATTACAGAATAATTTGAAATGTTTACGCAATGGTAATAATGCACCGCGTTCAGGTTGTTGATCCGGTGGTAAATTTGTCCATTTTGGGCCACCTACAGAGCCAAACAAAATCGCATCAGCCTCATCACAACCTTTTAAGGTTTCGGCTGGTAATGGGCAACCACAATTATCAATTGCGGCACCACCCACATAAAATTCATTGAAGTTAAGTTTGAACCCGAATTTTTCTTGGACTTTGTTTAATACTTTAATGGCTTCAGCCATCACTTCTGGACCAATACCGTCTCCCGGTAGAACAGCGATGTTATATGATTGCATATTGTTTTTCCTATTTCAGTCACACCAAAGTGCGGTTAATTTTTTTCACATTTTCTCCCCTTTTAAGTAAAAGGGAGATTGGATAGATTAATGATGTTTGTGGCTTTTAATATCGGCAACTTTATGCGCACGATAAATGGCATTAATTGCATGAACTAAAGCAAGTGCAGAAGACTCAACGATGTCTGTTGCTAAACCAACACCATGGAATTTACGACCTTCGTGTTCAACCACGATATCCACCTGACCTAACGCTTCAGCACCTTCGCCTTTTGCGGTTAAGTTATAGTGGGACATTTTGATATCTAAGCCGGTTAAATTCAAGATAGCATTGTAAACCGCATCAACCGGACCATTACCACCGATAGAAGAGGTACTTAATTTATTGCCATCCAATTCCACTTGAACAAATGCAGTTGCTGGATATTCTTTAGTGGAGTGTGCAGAAAGTTTATCTAATACTAAACGATCTTCATCACCTTGTTGCATGTCGATAAACGCTAACGCTTCCAAGTCATAATCGAACACTTGGCCTTTTTTGTCTGCCAATTTTAAGAAAGCTTCATACAATTTATCTAAATCGTAATCTTGTTCGGTGTAGCCCATATCTGCCATGTGGCCTTTTACTGCTGCGCGACCAGAACGTGCGGTTAAGTTTAATTTCTCTTTCTTCAAGCCGATAGTTTCTGGTGACATGATTTCGTAGGTATTTTGGTTTTTTAACATACCATCTTGGTGAATACCGGATGAATGTGCGAAAGCATTTGAACCTACAATCGCTTTATTCGGTTGGATTGGCATATTACAAAGTTGACTCACCATTTGGCTAACACGGTGGATTTCTTGTGTGTTGATACGTGTATCCACGCCCATGAATTCTTGACGCACTTTCATTGCCATCACCACTTCTTCAAGTGAAGTGTTACCCGCACGTTCACCAATGCCGTTGATAGTACATTCAATTTGGCGTGCACCATTTTGTACAGCGGTTAAGGAGTTAGCCGTTGCCATACCCAAGTCATTGTGGCAATGTACGGAAATCACAGCTTTATCGATATTTGGTACGCGGTTACGTACTTCAGCAATAATATTGCCGAATTGATTAGGTAAGCAGAAACCAACAGTGTCAGGAATATTCACAGTTGTTGCACCTGCATTAATTGCCGCTTCAACAATACGACAAATATTGTCGATACCGGTACGTCCTGCATCTTCGCAAGAAAATTCTACATCGTCAGTATAGTTACGTGCATGTTTTACTGCTGCCACAGCCATTTCAACGACATCGTCAAAGGTACGTTTTAATTTGGCTTCAACGTGTAATGCTGAAACTGCAATAAATGTATGGATACGAAACGCTTCTGCCACTTTTAAGGCTTCAGCTGCCGCATCAATATCTTTAATTACCGCACGGGAAAGTGCCGCAACACGACTATTTTTGATATGGCGTGCAATGGTTTGAACGGATTCAAAATCACCTTGAGAGGAAACCGGGAAACCGACTTCCATCACATCCACGCCTAGACGTTCAAGGGCTAAAGCAATCTGTAATTTCTCTTTAACGGTTAAGCTTGCTTTTAACGCTTGTTCGCCATCACGCAAGGTGGTATCAAAAATAATAACGCGATCTGTCATAGTATTTTCCTTCTTTTATCACTCAAAGTGCGGTCATTTTTACCGTGATTTTAAAACGAAAAAACCCGCAATTTTAAAAGTGCGGGTTGATAATAGATTTTTTACATAAAGGTGTTTTTTATCCACAACTTAGCCGCACAAAGAATGTGAGAGCAGGAGATTGAGAGATAAAGACACAGCTTGGTACATAAAAAGATAATCCTGTAAAAAATTCTGTAAAACGCTGACCATATTACGGATAAAAATTTTGCTGTCAAATCATTTATCAGTGATTTATATCTAAAATGAATATCTCACCATAATCTTAAAAGTTTATTTCTCTAAATATAAACCATTGTTCGAAATTTATCTCTAAAAATGGCTTTTAAGAAGCCATTTTTGTTCTGTTTTATTCCTTGTTTCTGGTATGCAGATTTTTTCTAAAATTTTTTCGCTTTTTGCGATCTGAATCGCAGAATTAAGACAAAATTTTCATTTTTTGACACTAATCTCGTCATAATTCTCTTTTTAAAGGAGAGAATAAATGAGCGATTTTGCGTCGATTTTATTGCGGTTGTCACAAATACCCAAATTAGGCAGTGTGCGAATTCAACAAATTCTAGCCCATGTGAATATAGAAGAATTGTTAAATTATGATGAAGTGGCATTTCAACAAATGGGTTGGGAGGCTTTGCAGATTCGTCGTTGGTTTCAGCCAGAAATGAAATTTATTGAACCTGCTTTGAGCTGGGCAGAAAAAGAAGGCCATCATTTAATACACTGTTTTTCAGATGACTATCCTTTTTTACTCAAACAAATTAGTGGCTTTCCGCCCTTATTATTTGTGAAAGGTAATCTGATCGCACTTTCAGCACAGCAAATCGCCATGGTTGGAAGTCGTTATTGCTCCGCTTATGGGGAATATTGGGCAAAATATTTTGCGACAGAGCTTTCTCTCGCAGGATTAACGGTGACGAGTGGGTTGGCTGTAGGTATCGATGGATTTAGCCATCAGGCGGTGGTGGATATTCAAGGGCAGACCATTGCCGTATTGGGCAGCGGATTAGATCACATTTACCCCGCTAAACATCGCCGATTAGCCGAGCAAATTATCGAAAATAACGGGGCATTAGTTTCTGAATTTATCCCTACGCAAGCACCGATTGCTGAAAATTTTCCTCGTCGTAATCGCATTATTAGCGGGCTTTCATTAGGAACATTAGTCATTGAAGCCACAGAGAAAAGCGGTTCATTGATTACAGCACGCTATGCTTTAGAACAAAATCGCGATATTTTTGCCTTACCAGGGAATATTCAAAGTGAATACAGTCAAGGCTGCCATAAACTGATTAAGCAAGGGGCGATGTTGGTGGAAAATGTCAAAGATATTTTAGATAGCCTCAATCACAGCGTTGTTTTTCAGCCTCCAGTACATAATACGCAAATTAATAAGCCGATAGCTCAACCACTCACAGCAAAAACACTAGCCGTGGAACCAAGTCATCCTGAACTTTATCAGCATATCAGTTATACACCCATAAGTCTTGATGATTTATCGGTTGCATTGAATTTACCGGTGGATTTCCTTTTAGTACAGTTATTAGATTTGGAGTTACAAGACTTAATCGTCAATGAGAATGGACTCTATAAGCGGATAGCATAAACGGGGTAGAGTAAGGAGGCTATCCTGTGCTAAGATACGGTTCAGTTTTAGAAAGGAGAACCTATGTTAGCCATTATTTCCCCGGCAAAAACCTTAGATTTTGAAAGTGCGGTCAGAAATCTTCCTGTTTCTCAACCGCACTTGACGGATTATAGTGAGCAACTGATTGAAATCTGTCGTCAATTATCTCCCCAAGATCTTTCTTCCTTAATGTCTATCAGCGACAAGCTTGCAGGTTTAAATGTGGCTCGTTTTGCAGAATGGACAAAATCTCACAACGAAAAAAATTCACGCGCAGCCATTTGGGCATTCAAAGGTGATGTTTACACCGGTTTGGATGCGGATAGCTTATCTGATGAAGATGTGCTATTCGCTCAACGCCATTTACGTATGCTTTCTGGTTTATATGGCTTATTAAAACCTCTTGATTTAATGCAACCTTACCGCTTAGAAATGGGTACGAAATTAGCGAATCCCAAAGGGAAAGATCTTTATGCTTTTTGGGGCAACATCATCACTCAATCCGTGCAACAAGCGCTTGATGAGCAAGGTGATCGTATTTTGATCAATTTAGCCTCCGATGAATACTATAAATCAGTGAAAGAAAGCCAATTAGAGGCACAGATTGTGAAGCCTGTTTTCTTAGATAATAAGAATGGTAAATACAAAGTGGTCAGCTTTTATGCGAAAAAAGCCCGTGGTTTAATGTGTCGTTTTATCATTCAAAATCGTTTGGAACGTGTTGAACAACTGAAAGAGTTTGACCTTGGTGGTTATTGGTTTGATGCGACATCCTCAACTGAAAAAGAATTTGTATTTAAGCGAGATATCAATGAATAAAATCCTGGTTATATTGACCGCACTTTTACTCTCAGGTTGTGCGGCAAAAGTGAGTCAGCTTCAAACTCCTGAAAAAATTGAGTACAACGGCAAAACTTATAAACTTACTGCAAGCCAAGATTTGGATACGATTGCGCGCTATGTTTATCTTGCCGAGCCAGATACCTTAGAAAATTGGCAATCTCAAATTGAAGTGTTGCTTGATCGTGATTTATCCCGTTCTATTGAGCAACGTGTGGCATTGCGTGAGAAGGTATATCGTAATTTAGGCGTGACAGATTTCAAAATTCTTGCGAATTCAACGAATCCAAAAAAGCCCGCTACTGAGTTAAATGGTTATGTCATTTATGCTCCGACAGAACAAAATCCATCTTGGCAAGTGGATATTGCTAAGGGCAAAAATGTG
The DNA here is from genome assembly GCF_001810545.1 of Haemophilus sp. HMSC066D02. Lineage (NCBI taxonomy): Bacteria > Pseudomonadati > Pseudomonadota > Gammaproteobacteria > Pasteurellales > Pasteurellaceae > Haemophilus > Haemophilus sp. HMSC066D02. The sequence continues at coordinate 36,817 of NZ_KV801808.1, forward strand.
CCACGTTGTGGTTTTGTGCAATATCAATATTCCCAAAAAGTGGAACAAGGTAAGAAATTTCAGCGTTTAAACACAGTAAAGATTGTGAAAAACTTACAAAAGTATTTGGTGGCGAAGGAAAGCAAAACATTACAAAAAGCCGATCTTTCTTGGAAATGTGAAAGTGCTTTCCATCACTAAAACTTATACTAGATCAAATTCCACGTAAATTTTAAAAATTTTTCTAGAGCAGAAATAATGGATGGTGTAATCTTGACGCCAATTATTCTTAGAGTTCAAAGTAGGTAAATATGATTAAAAAAATTGCTGTATTAACCAGTGGTGGTGATGCACCAGGTATGAATGCTGCCATCCGTGGCGTTGTTCGTGCAGCTCTTGCAGAAGGGCTTGAAGTATTTGGAATTTATGACGGTTATCAAGGTCTATATAACAATAAAATCAAACAGTTAAACCGTTATAGTGTGTCCGATATTATTAACCGTGGCGGTACATTCTTAGGCTCAGCGCGTTTCCCTGAATTTAAAGATCCTGCAGTACGTGAAAAATGTGCAGAAATTTTACGTTCTCACGGTATCGATGCTTTAGTTGTTATCGGTGGTGACGGTTCTTACATGGGGGCAAAATTGCTTACTGAAGAACATGGTTTCCCTTGCGTAGGTATCCCTGGCACAATTGATAACGATGTGGCTGGAACAGATTACACAATCGGTTATGAAACCGCACTACAAACAGCGGTGGATGCGATTGACCGTTTGCGTGACACTTCAAGTTCTCACCAACGTATTTCTATCGTGGAAATCATGGGTCGTCACTGTAGTGACTTGACTATTTCTGCAGGTATTGCCGGTGGTTGTGAATATATTGTGGCATCTGAAATGGAATTTAATCGTGAAGAATTAATCCGCCAAATTGAGCGTAGTATTATTCGCGGAAAACGTCATGCGATTATTGCGATTACAGAGTTAATCACTGACGTGCATTCTCTCGCTCGTGAAATTGAAGCTCGTGTAGGTCATGAAACCCGTGCAACCGTATTAGGCCATATTCAACGTGGTGGTTCACCTTGTGCCTTCGACCGTATTTTAGGCTCACGTATGGGCGTATATGCGGTAGATATATTGCTACAGGGTAAAGGTGGCTACTGTGTGGGTATTCAAAATGAAAAATTAGTTCACCATGATATTATTGATGCAATCAACAATATGCGTCGTGAATTTAAAGCAGATTGGTTAGAAATGGCTAAACGCTTAGAATAATCTTTTAAAGGTTATTTAAAACAAAAGAAATCGGGCTAAAACAATCATTGTTTTAGCCCGATTTTTATATGCTTAGATTAGGCTTTTAGTTTATTTTTCTTACGTTGCAAAATTAAAAAACGACAATCATAAGGATTATCTGCATCTGCTTGACGATATTCTTCAAACTCGATGTTCCATTCTGCCCAATTAATTTCAGGAAAGAACGTATCGCCATCAATGTCAGCTTGAATTTGCGTGAGGTATAGTTTATCTGCTTTAGGTAAATATTGTTTATATAACTCGCCGCCAATTAACATAATTTCATCAAATTTTTTGACAAAATCGACCGCACTTTCAAAATTCTCTTTCCAGATGACACCTTCATGTTCGTAAGGGGTACGTGAAAGGACAATATTGGTACGTTTCGGCAGTGGGCGACCAATGCTTTCAAAGGTTTTACGTCCCATAATTACCGGTTTGCCCGTGGTATTTTTACGAAACCAGGCTAAATCGGCAGGTAAGTGCCAAGGCATTTGATTATCTTTTCCGATGACGTTATTTTTTGTTGTCGCAACGATCAAACTTAATATCATATTTTCTATCCTATTTTTATTTTTTTGCATTATATCATAGCTATTCACAAAATCTGTATATGAGGTTGGATTTTTCGTGATTTTTATTAATTTTAGTGCTAATTTAACCGCACTTTTCTATTTTTTCACTGAGGATAAACTATGTCGGCAAATCGCAAAACAATCGTCGTAAAATTTGGTACTAGCACATTAACACATGGTTCCCCAAAATTGAATGCTCCTCACATGGTCGATATTGTTCGCCAGATTGCACAACTTCATCAAGCGGGTTTTCGTGTCGTGATTGTGACATCAGGGGCGATTGCTGCTGGACGACATTATTTAAATCATCCTCAACTTCCTCCAACCATTGCGTCAAAGCAGCTTTTAGCTGCAGTAGGGCAGAGTCAACTGATTCAAGCCTGGGAAAAATTATTTGCAATTTATGATATTCATATTGGACAAATTTTATTAACTCGTGCCGATATTGAAGATCGTGAACGTTTTTTAAATGCGCGCGATACATTACATGCGCTGTTGGACAATCACATTATTCCAGTGATTAACGAGAATGATGCGGTGGCAACGGCTGAGATTAAAGTAGGGGATAACGATAATTTATCGGCGCTAGTCGCGATTTTAGTGCAAGCGGAACAACTTTATTTATTAACAGATCAACAAGGTTTATACGAAAGCGATCCTCGTAAAAATCCAGATGCGAAATTAATTCCTGTGGTTGAGCAAATTACCGATCATATTCGTTCGATTGCAGGCGGTAGCGGTACAAATCTTGGTACTGGCGGGATGAGTACAAAAATAATTGCGGCAGATGTGGCAACGCGTTCAGGTATAGAAACAATTATTGCGCCAGGTAGCCGACCTGATGTGATTGTGGATTTAGCCTACGATAAACCAATTGGCACCAAATTTATTGCGCATCATTCAGATCGTCTAGAAAGCCGTAAGCAGTGGTTATTTGCCGCACCATCAGCAGGAATGCTGACGATTGATGAAGGTGCTGAAAATGCTATGTTAGTACAGAATAAATCGTTGCTGCCTGCAGGGATTACGGCTGTGGAAGGGCGTTTTTCACGCGGTGAAGTCGTCAAAATTAAGAATACCTCAGGTAAAGTGATTGCACTCGGTATGCCTCGTTATAACAGCGATGCCTTAGAATTAATCAAAGGGAAAAAATCTCAAGATATTGAGCAAATTCTTGGTTATGAGTACGGTGCAGTTGCGCTACATCGTGATGATATGATTGTGCTATAGCCTGCAATAGAAATCGGATCTCTCATATTTTCTGAACCTTCCTTTTATTTTGTCGGTCTATAAAACCATAAAAAGGGCAATAGCCCGATATTAAGTAGTAAAAGGAGACAACATGAGATTAATAGCAACCGTTTTAGCTGTTGGGCTATTAAGTGCTTGTACGCAGGGCTATTATGTAAAGCATCGTAGCCCCATTTCAGTGAGTAAGCACGTAAAACGTTTAAATACGACGGCTTGTCACGATAAAGATGACTGGTATTTAGATGGTTATCGTGTCGGGAAAGATTTCCAAGCACAAAGTCAATCTCAACTGAATAAACGAATTAACTTTTGTGGCCGACGCGTACCTGAAGAGCTGAGAACCGCATGGTTTAATGGATTTGATGCTGGCTCAAACGGCGTTCAGGTTGATATAGAGGGGTACGATGAGGATGCGATCTTAACCTATGATTATGACGATGATGATCGTTATAGCGAAGACGACGAAGAATAAAAAAGTGCGGTTAGTTTTAACCGCACTTTTTGTTTTAAAGGATATCGAGTAATTCGACTTCAAACACTAAGGGTGAGAATGGAGGGATAGATGCGCCTGCACCGCGCTCACCATAAGCCAATTCGTGTGGAATAGTGAGTTTCCATTTAGAACCAACAGGCATCATTTGTAATGCTTCAACCCAACCACGAATTACGCCATTTACAGGGAATTCAGCTGGCGTACCGCGTGCAACAGAGCTGTCGAATACGGTACCATCTGGTAATGTACCCGTGTAGTGAACTCGTACCTTGTCCGTCGCAGCTGGTTTGTTACCGTTACCTTCAGTTAAAATTTCGTATTGTAAACCGCTGTTAGTAACTTTTACGCCCGCTTTTTTCGCGTTTTCTTCTAAGAATTTTTTACCTTCTTCTTCAATCGCTTTAAATTGCGCTTGTTGTGCTTCAGTCGCTTGTTGTTGAAGCGCTTGAACAGAGTGCATTAAATCATTAATTTCTAATGCGGGTTGATTGCGGTTTAATGCATCGAAAATGCCTTTTGCTACCGCTTCAACAGAAATATCCATTTGGCTATCTGCTAATTGTTGACCGATTTGTAAACCGATACCGTAGCTGCCTTTTTCAGAAATACTTTCTAATTTTACTTGTTCAAAAATTTGAGCTGTCATTGTTTTTTCCTTTGTTGTAAAACTATTTTTTCAATGCCAAGATTTCACCCATGCGAACAGGTTCATCAACACTTAAATGATCGGCAATTTGTACTTGACCAGCTTGGAATAAATTAATTACGGTAGAACCAAGTTGGAACCAACCCATTTCTTGACCTTTGCTTAATTTAACCGCACTTTCACCTTCATAAGTCCAGACTTTTACTTCGTTATGACGTGGTGGGTTAATGACACCAGCCCAAACGGTACCGATACTCGCAGTGATTGTTGCACCTACTAAGATTTGTACCATGCTACCGAATTCAGTATCGAAGACACAAATCACACGCTCATTACGTGCGAAGAGATTCGGCACATGTTTCGCTAAAAATGGATTGACGGAGAATAAATCACCCGGTACGTAAATCATTTTGCGAAGTGTACCATCACATGGCATATGCACACGGTGATAATCACGTGGTGATAAATAAGTGGTGACGAATTCCCCATTTTTAAAGGTCTCGGTTAAATCTTTATCTTCCGCTAATAAATCGTTTAAGCTGAAGAAGTGACCTTTTGCTTGTAATAGGCGATCATCATCAATGTGTCCACATTCACTTACACGGCCATCCGCAGGGCAACAAAGTGCGGTTAGATTTTGGTTAATTGGTCGTGCATTTTCTTTTAATGGACGGATAAAGAATTCATTAAAACTGGCGTAATCACTGAATTTTTCTTTTTCAGCAATGCTCATATCAATGTTGTATTTTTTTGCAAACGCTTTAATCACAAAATGTGTCACTGCGCCCCATTTTTGTTTAGCTAACCAACCTGCTGCTTGTGTCATATAGATTTGTGGCATCACATATTGAAATGCAACTTTTAGGCGTTGCCAATAAGAAATTGGGTTCATTGATTTCTCCGATAAGATTAAAAAGTTGGGCGATTATAACAACTTATTTCACTTGTGCAATGTTAGCCGATGTTTTTGCGTAAGATCAAAGCAAGAAGCCGACATTTGTCGGCTTCTTTTTATGTTTATAAAATCATTTTGACTAATTTGTCTGCTTGAATCCGAGCAAATTTCTTCAACAGTTTTTGCACCGGTTCAGGATATTGCGTCAATTCTTCTAATTCAGAATAATCTTGCAATACTTTGGTATGTTGGCGGATGTGCGACAATTCTTGTTCCACTTGAGACAGAAGTTCTTGTTTTGGATCGTGGATTAATAATCCATTTTCCGCATCTAAACGCCATGCGCGCGGGTTTAAGTTGTTCCCCGTTAAAAGAATATACTGGTTGTCCACCCAAACACCTTTGAGGTGATAAGTGTTATCGCCATCTTTCCATAAACGCACCGTTAAATGGCCGTTTTTAATGTAAGTATCAAATTTTTCGCAGAAACGACGAAGATTGCTTTCATATAAATAAGGCAATGCACCTGCCATTTTAAATGGCTGCTCTGGTGAAATATAGAAATCGTTCGCGACTTTATCACCCACAATAATTTCGACACGTTTTCCTTGTTCTAATAAGCGTGCTAGCTTACTTCTTAACGTGCGAGGGAAGTTGAAATAAGGCGTACAAATCACCAGTTTTTCCTGCACTTGCAAGAATAAATCTTCGATAACTTGATTTAATTCATTGCCCGATGCACCTAAACCAAAAAGTGGTGAAATGCTTAAAACATCTGAAAAACCAACCGCACTTTCCAATTGATATTCCGCATGGGCAGATAAGTTTTTACGATAAGCTTTTATTGCACTGCGAATTTCTTTGGTGCGCGGGCGATTAGCCACATCTAATGGATGTACCGCACTGAAATCCAATAAATAATCATTGATGAAATTAACCATAGAGTCTGCCAATGCAGCATTATGGATTTTTTGATAGCGGTCGTAACGGTATTTATCTTGTTGTTGTAAATACACGTTATTGATGCTTGCGCCGCTATAAAGCACGGTATCGTCAAAGACAAAGCCTTTAATATGCAACACGCCGAAGACTTCACGGGTATTAATGGGCACACCGAAGAACATATTCGGTTCATCGGGAAGTTGATAGGTTTGGCGTTGTTCACAATACCAATCAGCGTTAGTAGCAGATTTTTCTGCACCGAGTAAATTGCGTTGTCCACGATGCCAATCCACTAAAATTTTCACATCCAATTCTGGATGATCTTGTTTTACGCGATAAATTTCATTGAGAATTTCTTGTCCCGCTTCATCTTTTTGCCAATAAAGTGCGGTCACGTAAATACGTTTTTTAGCTTGGCGAATTAATTCTATAATTTGTGCTTTGAATTCAAGCGGACTAAACAGAAACTCAACCTGTTCAGCCTGTAAAGGAAGAAAAGGCAAATTTTTTAAATTTTGTTCTGCTCGTTTAGCTTTATTGATTAACATAATCGATCTCTACACTAAAAATTAATGCTCTAGTTTACAATATTTCCTTTGTGGATTGATAGAAAAAAGGTTTTTTTTCGTTATAATGCTCACAAATTTTCGCATTTTTTGGCGAATTATTATCCAATTTTTCCTTCGAGAAGTAAATTATGAGCAATTCACGCAAACCATCATTCCAAACAAATTCCACCAAATCTTTTCAAGAGCGTAGCCCAAAACGTGCATTTAATGAAAAAGAACGTCGCTTTGATGATCGTCGTAATAATGAAAAACGTGAGGGAAATCGACCGCACTTTGATAAAAAAAAGGATGATCGTAAACCTTCTCGAGACTTCCAACAGCAAGAAGTGAGAGAACCAAAAATTGCTGAACTTTCATTAAATAAAGCCAATGGTGAAAGTGGCTCGGTAAAAGTAATGGTGAAAAGTACGGGCGTGAGTTATAAACCGAAAGAAAAGAAAACAGGCGCATTATCACCACGAGCACCGGAGAAAATTAAAAAGAACCGTGCTGAAGAAATGAAAGTGTATGGTGAAAATGCGTGCTTAGAATTGTTTGCTGAACGTCCAGAGAGCATTATTCGCGTATGGGCAACGGTGCAAATGGCGCATCGAATTGGTGAGATTTTCAGTTATTTAGCCGCAAATAAAAAAGTGTATCACGTGGTGGACAACGATGAGCTAAGTTTAGTCAGTGGTACCGAGCATCATGGTGGCATTTGTATGTTAGTGAAGAAACAACGTACTTTTTCTTTGCAAGGTTATTTAGATGTACCGCGTCAAGAAGACTGCTTAGTGGTGCTAGATCAAGTCAATAATGCGCAAAACCTAGGTGGCGTTGTGCGTACTTGCGCCTTCTACGGTATTAAAAATGTGGTGACAAATCAAGTTGAACAGCTTTATGCGCCTGCTGCGATGCGTGTAGCTGAAGGCGGGATGGAACATATTCGTATTTTAGAAACAGAAAGTACGGAAATTGCGTTAGAGGCTTTACGCAAGGCTGGCTATCAGATTATTCATGTATCAACCAATAAACAAGGGATTGCGTTGGAACAACTCAAGTTTGCAGAGAAAGTTGCGTTAGTATTGAGTGAAGGTAGTACGGATGATATTCGTGATAAACAAGATGTGAATGTGCGTCTTTCTTTAAGTAATCCATTAAAAGCAGGATTAAATATTGCGGTAAATACTGGGATTTTACTAGCACATTGGTATGTGAAATAACCTAAAGTGCGGTCATTTTTACACTTATTTTTAAGGCTGGCAGATGTCAGCCTTTTTCTTTTTTAATGATGACTTACTCAATTTTTCATCTTTCTTTCATAAAGTTTTTGGGGAAAGTTGGACAAAAGATCTATACTATTCCGAGTAGTTATTTAACAGGGAGTTTTTATGCCTGAACGTTCAGCCAATATTAGTACACATGATCCTTTCGGAAGTTTATTAGGTTATGCACCGGGTGGGATTGCGATTTATTCATCAGATTATCATACAGCCGATGAGAAAGAGTATCCGGATGATGCTGCCTTTCGCAGTTATTTAGGAAGAGAGTACATGGGCTACAAATGGCAGTGTGTGGAGTTTGCACGTCGCTATCTCTATCTCAACCATGGCATGGTATTTACTGATGTAGGAATGGCTTACGAGATCTTTTCTTTACGATTTTTACGTCAAGTGGTGAATGATGCCTTATTACCTTTACAAGCCTTTGCAAATGGTTGTAAACGTAAGCCTGAAGCAGGTGCATTGTTAATTTGGCAGGAGGGCGGTGAATTTAAGCATACGGGGCATGTGGCGATCATTACCGAGGTATTAGAAGATAAAATTCGCATTGCCGAGCAAAACGTGATTCACTCTCGCTTACCAAGTGGGCAGCAATGGACGCGTGAATTACCGATGACGGTTTCCGAAAGTGGTTATTTTCTGCATGATACCTTTGATGATACAGAAATTTTAGGTTGGATGATCCAAACAGAAGATACCGAATACAGTCTGCCGCGGCCAACACCAGAAAAAGAGAAACTTGAGATTCATGCTGAACATATAGAAAACAATGGTCAGTTTGAGCATAAATGGCTGAATGAGCAAAACGAATTTGAAGCGGCATATGTGAAAGCAATGGGTGGGCATAAAGTCAGCCATTCGGATCAATATCGCTATTTTACGATATCTGAAACAGCACAACATGAGTTAATTCGTGCAACCAATGAATTGCATTTAATGTATTTGCATGCCACAGATAAAGTCTTAAAAGACGATAAGTTATTAGAATATTTTAATATTCCAAAATTATTATGGCCTCGCTTACGTTTATCTTGGCAAAATCGCCGTTATCAAACCATTACAGGGCGTTTAGATTTCTGTATGGATAGTCGTGGATTGAAAGTGTATGAATACAACGCAGATTCAGCCTCTTGTCATGCGGAAGCCGGTGAGTTTATGAATCGATGGGCGATTCAAGGCGGATTGAATATTGGTGAAAATCCTGCTGATGGCTTACGTAATGCGTTAGCAGATTGCTGGAAACATAGTGAAGCGACGCCGCTTGTTCATATTATGCAAGATCATGACGATGAAGAAGATTACCACTCATTGTTTATGCGTAACGCATTGGTCCAAGCCGGATTTAAAGCCAAAATCATTCATGGCACAGAGGGATTACATTGGGATAGTCGTGGTCGTTTAATTGATGATGAAGATAACCAAGTAAAAACCGTATGGAAAACGTGGGCCTGGGAAACCATGTTGGAGCAGCTTCGTGAAGATGCGACAGGCATGGAAGTGGCACCACCAATTCGTACAGGCTACCCAGAAGATAAAGTGCGGTTAATTGACGTGTTACTTCGTCCGGAAGTCTTAGTTTACGAGCCACTTTGGACTGCTATTCCAAGTAATAAAGCGATCTTACCTGTATTATGGTCATTATTCCCGAATCATCGGTATTTACTTGAAGCAGGATTTGAACTGACACCAGAGTTGGTTAAAAATGGTTATGCACAAAAACCAATTGCAGGCCGTCGAGGTGATAATGTGAAGCTCATTGGTGAGTGTAAATCTGTACTCGATAGCACAGATGGTCGTTTTGATAAGCAGGAAAGTATTTATCAGCAGCTTTGGTGTTTACCAAAAGTAGAAGACCAATATGTTCAGGTCTGTACTTTCACTGTAGGGGGGCATTATGGTGGTAGCTGCTTACGCTCAGACCCGAGTTTGGTCATTATGGGAAATAGCGATATGCAACCGTTAAGGGTATTATCTGATAAAGATTTCCTTAAGAAATAAAAACAAAATCGGCACTCAAAATGAGTGCCGATTTATTATTTCGCTGCAAAATTATTTAGCATCTTTGTTATCAGCTGGTTTTTCATTTGCTTTTAACATATCCGCTGGAATAAAGCTTTGTTGTACTTTTTCCATGTGTGGAAGGTTATGCGCAATACCTTTGTGACAATCGATACAGGTTTTGTTTTGTTCCTGTGCAAGTGCGTGCATTTGTTGTGCCACAGTTTTTTGTTGAGTAAAGTCCATATCATTGAAGTTATGGCAGTTACGGCACTCTTGTGAGTTATTCGCTTTCATACGCGCCCATTCGCGTTCTGCCATTTCTAAACGATGTTTTTCGAATTTTTCTTTAGTATCTACTTTACCTGTAAAGTATGCATAAACTTCAGTCGATGCCTGCATTTTACGAACCATTTTTGGAATGAATTCATGTGGAACGTGACAGTCTGAACAAATTGCTTTCACACCTGAACGGTTGCTAAAGTGAACTGAATCTTGGTACTCAGGTACAACGTCATTAGTGTGACAGTCTGAACAGAATTGCTCTGTATTGGTTGTCGCCATTCCTGCGTTAAACAGGTTAGTTCCAACGATAGTACCAATGATAGTTAATAAAATAACTCCACCAATTGCCATTTTGCTCGGAGAGCGTAACCAACGGCAAACTTTCTGAATGCTTGATTTAATCATGGTTTAGCTCCTTATTTACCTTGCATTTGACGAATGGTTTCAAATTTATTTTGAATAATTGGATTCACGTCAGTTTGTTGAACGTGGCATTGTAAACAGAAATAACGACGTGGCGAAGTGCCTTCTGTTTTTTGTCCGTCACGTGTTAAGAAATGGCTTTCAGGTACGCGAGGTGCACCCGTTGTTGGGGCAACCTCTGGAGAGTGACAGCCTAAACATTGGTTAACATTTTTCGTCACTTGTAAACCACGAATGCTGTGTGGAACAAGTGGTGGTTGGTTAGGGAAAGTTACAGGAATATTACCAACATCTTTATAAGGATTCGTAAATGCTGGTGCAACACTTTCTGCTGTTTTATCAATGCTGTTTGCAACTTGCGGCGCATCGGCAAATGCCAATCCACTACATAAAGCTAGCATGAAAATAAATGATTTTTTCATGAAATCCACTCCATTAAATAATTAAATATTTTTAATTTTTATTTGTTTCTCAAAGCGAGAGCCAAATGTAAATACATTTTCTGCGCAGACATCAATACAGCGTCCACAAGTAATACAATCTTTTGCCAATATAATTTGGCTATCTTCCGGTCCACCGTGTAAAGGAAGTCTTAATACTTGCGGTTCTGGGCAAACATTATAACAGTCCATACAACGGTCACAGCGATCGCGATCGACTACATTAATTTTAATCAGGCTTTTAGCACCAATGACTCCATATATCGCACCAATTGGACAAAGGTGACCACACCAGCCATGCTCAGCAACAAGTAAGTCAAATAAAAAGATGACTGTGACCAACCAAAGGGTTGCACCTGTTCCAAAGACAAAGATACGTCCAAGTGCCGCAACAGGGTTTATCCACTCCCATAAAAGCGTCCCCGTTATTGCACTACCAACTAAAATCACGGCTAAAATCACATAGCGAAGTTGACGTGAAATTTTTAATGATTGTCGAATACCTAATTTTCTACGTAACCAAGCAGCTGCATCAGTCACAATGTTCATTGGACAAACCCAACTACAAAAGGCTTTACTCGCAACGATAGCGTAGAATATAACAATAACCAAGGCGCCAATAATCGTTGTAATTTCAGGTAAATAACCTGTCGCTAAACTTTCAGCGGTAATCAATGGATCTGTCAATGGCACAGTATCCAAAAGCATGCTTGAGCTGTAATTGCCTTTTAGAATCCAAACTTGCCAAATCGGACCGCTTAAGAACATTAAAATAATACTTAATTGACTGATTCGACGTAGAATTAAAAAGCGATAAGCATGCCACCAACCGAGTTTTTGGCGAGCTTCTAAGCCTGCATCTTTAGGCTTATTCGGGGTATATTTTTCAGCCATTATTTAACCCCCTTAATGTTTAAGTCCAGATTTGGGAATTGCTCTGCTTCCGGAACTGTTGTTGGATTTGGTACATAATCCATTGTTGCACGGTTTGGTGTTGCAACTTTTTGGTTCGGTTGAACTTGCATTGGCTGATAAACCGGCTCATGTGAGCCTTCCGGCATACGAGCATCCATTGCTGGACGTAAGCCATCTGGATGTTGCTCCTCAATTAAGGATTTTCCGGCGTTTTGTTTTTCTTTCCAGCCTAAGCGATAGTGGCGACCGAGTAGTCCTTTGGCGATATCCATCGGCAAGACTTTAATTGCCGCTTCTTCTAATACACAAGCTTGTTCGCATTTACCGCATCCGGTGCAAGCATCAGAGTGAACAGTTGGAATAAGCTTTGCATGAATTCCCGTACGATCATTGTGGATACGTTCAAGTGTAATCGCTTTATCTACTAATGGACAAACGCGGTAACACACATCACAACGCAACCCCTGCCAGTTAAGACAAGTTTCATGGTCTAGCAATACTGCTAACCCCATTCTCGCATCATTGATATCTTTGAGTTCTTTACTTAATGCACCACTTGGACAAGCATTCATGCATGGAATATCCGGACACATTTCGCAAGGTTTATCCCGAGCGATAAAATAAGGTGTGCCAGCCTCCATTGGTGAAATCAGCGAAGCTAAATGCAACATATCATATGGACAGGCTTGGACGCATTGTCCGCAACGGGTACAAGCTGCCAAGAAATCCTTTTCCGGTAAAGCGCCAGGTGGACGCAAGGCGATTCCTTCTTTAGCTTTAGCTTGTTGTTGCTGTAAGCCAAGAATAATACCAACCCCACATACTCCGGCAGCCGTTCTTGTCACATTTTTTAAAAACTGACGACGGTTAGGATCAAGTCTCATCTGCGTTTCCTTTTATAAGCGGCCCGATTTTGTAAAAATGCTGCAAAATTTGACCGCTCTTATTTTAAATTCCCTTCTCATTAAAGAGAGGAGCGACTAGAAACGAAAGGAAAATCCTACGCTTTTTCCACTTTAACCGCACATTTTTTGAAGTCGGTTTCGCCTGAAATTGGATCGGTTGCATCCAATGTTAATTTGTTAGCAAGCTGACCAGCATCAAAGAAGGTGGTGTAAATTAAGCCCTGAGGACATTTGTTACGACCACGGGTATCTAAGTAAGAAACCATTTCACCACGACGTGTAATTAATTTCACTTTATCCCCATGACGTAAGCCATATTTTTTCGCATCCGCTGGGTGCATCCAAACTAAGTTATTCGGGAACGCACGGTGTAGTTCAGGTACACGACGAGTCATGGTACCGGTATGCCAGTGTTCAAGTACACGACCAGTACATAACCATAATGGATATTCTTCATCTGGTGATTCTGCCGGGTCTTCATAAGGCACACCTAAGATAATTGCTTTTTTATCCGGATAACCGTAGAACGCAACATCTTCGCCTGCTTTAACGTACGGGTCAAAGCCTTCACGGTAACGCCATAAGGTTTCTTTACCGTCAACAACCGGCCAACGTAAACCACGTACTTGGTGGTAAGTATCAAATGGTGCTAAGTCATGGCCATGACCACGACCAAAGCTTGCGTATTCTTCGAATAAGCCTTTTTGTAGGTAGTAACCAAAGTGATCTGCTTCATCATTGATGTATCCTGGAACATCCGTTGGTACTTTATATTTGTTTACTTCACCATTCTCGTAAAGTACTTCATATAAAGTCTTACCACGATATTCTGGCATTTGAGCTAATAATTCTTCGCCCCATACTTCATCTGTTTTGAAGTATTTAGAGAATTCCACAATTTGCCATAAGTCAGAACGAGACTCACCAGGACCTTTCACTTGTTGACGCCATAATTGGGTACGACGTTCTGCGTTACCATAGCCCCCTTCTTTTTCTACCCACATACAAGTAGGGAGAATTAGGTCTGCTGCAACTGCAGAAACGGATGGGTAAGGGTCTGAAACAACGATGAAGTTTTCAGGGTTACGCCAACCAGGGAAAATTTCGTCGTTAATGTTTGGACCACCTTGCATGTTGTTGGTACAAAGTTGCCATAAGAAGTTTAATTTACCATCTTTTAATGCACGGCTTTGTTGTACAGCTGCGTATCCAGGTACAGTTGGAATGGTACCTTTTGGTAATTTCCATTTTTTCTCTGTAATTTCAACGTGTTTCGGATTGGTTACCACCATGTCTGCTGGTAAACGGTGAACGAAAGTACCTACTTCACGTGCGGTACCACAAGCTGAAGGTTGACCAGTTAATGAGAACGGACCACAACCTGGTTTAGAAATTTTACCGGTTAATAAGTGTACGTTATAGGTCATGTGGTTAACCCATACACCACGAGTGTGTTGGTTAGAGCCCATTGTCCAGTAAGAAACTAAGTTCTGTTCTGGATCCGCGTACATTTTCGCGAGGGTTTCAAGCTGATCTTTTGGTACACCAGAAATACGGTGTGCTTCATCTAATGTATAAGGTGCAACGATTTTCTTGAATTCTTCGAAGTCAGAATCGTGCATTTTACCTGCGGTTTTACGGTTTTTCGCTGCAACTTCAAGTGGGTGTTCTGGGCGTAAACCATAACCAATATCGGTTTCACCACGTTTGAATTTAGTGTGTTTATTAACGAAGTCCCAGTTTACTTTATCGTTTTGGATAATGTAGTTTGCGATGTAGTTAAGGATTGCAAGGTCTGAATGTGGATTAAACACGATAGGCACATCAGCTAATTCAAACGAACGGTGTTCGAATGTTGACATAACCACCACTTTCACATTATCAGAAGAAAGACGACGGTCAGAAATACGAGACCATAAAATTGGGTGCATTTCCGCCATGTTTGAACCCCAAAGCACAAATGCATCGGTTTTCTCGATATCGTTATAGCAACCCATTGGTTCATCCATACCGAATGTACGCATAAACGCAACCGCTGCAGACGCCATACAGTGACGAGCATTCGGGTCGATAGTATTAGAACGGAAACCAGCTTTCCAAAGTTTTACTTTTGCGTAACCTTCGTAGATGGTTGTTTGACCGGAAGAGAACATCCCAACAGCATTTGGTTCTTTTTTCTTCAAGATGTCTTTGATTTTTTCCGCCATGATAGTGAAAGCTTGATCCCAAGAAACAGGTGTAAAGTCACCTTCTTTATGGAATTTACCATCTTTCATACGTAATAACGGAGTTTGTACACGGTCTGCACCGTACATGATTTTAGAAAGGAAGTAACCTTTGATACAGTTTAAACCACGGTTTACCTCTGCATCTGGGTCACCTTGAGTTGCGACAACTCGACCATCTTTGGTTCCTACCAATACGCTACATCCTGTACCACAGAAACGACATGGCGCTTTATCCCATTTGATGCCCATATCTTCTGCCGCATCAACCTGTTTAACAGGGATGGTCATACCGGCAGCCGCTGCTGCTGCAAGCGCAGCATTGGCTTTCATAAAATCTCTACGATTAAGTTCCATAGTTTTCCCCACTCGTTGTTGAATTTTTTAGAATATACAAAATGGCATGTATACCTAAATTATTTATTTTTCATCTAAGTAATTCGAAATTAAAGAAACGACAATTACTCCTGGGATATCTTTAATTTCATCCATAAGATCTGCTAACGCTAATTGACGATTACTTTCAAGAGTGACCACCAATTTGCCTTCATCAGACTTCTCGCCATGAATTTCAGCCGTTGGAATCGCTAAAATGGCTTCTTTGACTTGGTTAAGTTTTTCTGGTCTGGCTTGCACAACAATACTGCATACATACCAGTTTTCATTTTCGCTAAATTGATTCATCTGTATTTGTTTCAAAATTAATAATTTTTATTGCTTTTGTCGGGCAAACACTTAAACAAGCGCCACACCCATTACAGCTTGCTAAATCTAACATTGGTTTTGCTACACCACCAAGTTGTAATCGAAAACGGATGGCGTTCATCGGACAACTGTCTTGGCAACTTCGACATTCCACCCGATTTTCTGTTAGACATTGCGTTGTAATCTCAACTTTATGTGTCCAAGGTTCTTCTTCTAATGAACGAAAAATCGGTTGTTCACAGACTAAAACACATTTTTGGCAGAACGTGCATTCGCCCTTGTCAAATTGTATTTCAGGAAAGCCACCATCACCTTTTACAATAATTTGGGTTTCACATACCAGTATGCAATCACCACAGCGGGTACATTTATCCGTAAAGTCTGCTTCGTTAATTGACCAAGGTGGACGTATAGCATTAATACCTTGAATTTTAGCGCTTTCAGAATGTAACGATTGCAAAAACTGCCCACGTAATAACTGTCTGCGAGAAGGGTTCTCAATCGCCATATTTTTCTTTAAAGTTCGGTATTTTCAAGGGGAGCATTATCTAGCTCCGATAACAAAATAGTAACTACCTAAAAGGAGTAATTTTTAAGAAATATACACTTTTCTTGAGGTAGATCAAGGATATTTTGAAAGGAAATTAGGGATGTAAATAAATTGTTAAAATATAAGTGAAAATGATTATTAAATAGGGCGGATAATCCGCCCTGAAGTATGCTTAAAATATTATGCGTTTTTTGTTGGGTAATCCCACCAAATATCGAATAATTCACTGATTTCGATTTGTTGCAATTTATTCTCTTCTAACCATTTTTGTACTAATTGGCGATGGCTTTCATCACATTTGCCAATTTTTTCTAAGCAAACTAAGCCTTCCCAATGTAAATAGCCGCTACCTTCATAAGCTAAGCCGTTTGGTTGAATCACTTCAGCAATAAAACGATCAACGGTTTCATCGATAGTTTCGATGCTGGTTCCTTCAGCAAATTGCCAATTCACTAAAAAGCCTAATTCTTGGAATTCAGCTAAGTGAAGTTTTTTACGTTGACGTTGATTACGAGTTTTCATTTTCAATGTTCTCCTATGTTAAGGTAATGGGTATAGTCATCATCTCGATGATTATTTTTTCTTAAAGTATAAATCCCACACGCCGTGACCTAAGCGATGACCGCGCGCCTCAAATTTTGTAAGAGGGCGGAAATCAGGACGTGGAATATAATCTTGTTCGGCAGTATTGACTAAATTTTCATTGGCTGAAAGCACTTCGAGCATTTGTTCCGCATAGTTTTCCCAGTCCGTTGCCATATGAATAAAGCCATTGGGTTGTAATTTTTTGACGACTTGCTCCACAAAGTGCGGTTGAACAATGCGGCGTTTATGATGTTTCGCTTTGTGCCAAGGGTCTGGGAAGAAAAGCTGTAAACCGCCCAATTCACCGTCTTTCACACAATCACGTAAAATTTCAGTGGCATCATGACAAATCACGCGAAGGTTTTTCACGCCTTTTTCTACCGCATAAGCAATACAGGCACCCACACCAGGTGTGTGCACTTCAATACCGAGATAATTTTTATCAGGATTCGCTTTAGCCATATCCACTAAAGATTTCCCCATCCCGAAGCCAATTTCTAATATAATGGGATTCGTATTGCCATAAATCGCGGTAAAATCAAAAGGGGCGTTTTGATAATCTAATCCAAGATCAGCCCAGTGATCGTTCATCATATTTTTTTGAAAATCACTTAAGCGACCTGTTCGCAACACAAAGCTACGAACTTTACGTTTATAACGACCATCTTCTGTAAATTCAGCCGTTTCAACGGTTTTACGTTTTTGATCAGCAAAGGTTTTTTGCTCTTCTGTCATGGTTTTTATTCGCTCAATTAAAATTGGCGGCGATTATACACTAAAAGGCAAGGTTGTGGGATTTTTCCACCTAATTCCCGTATAATAGCGAAAATTTTTAATTGTTTTTTGTTATGAATATTGTCCGAGTTTCATTAGCCGTACCGCTCCCCCGATTTTTTGATTATCTCTATTCACCTGACTTGACACCAATCGTTGGTGGACGAGTGTTGGTACCTTTTGGTTCGCAAAAACGAGTAGGGATCGTGGTGGATTTGCCCGCTTCTTCGGATGTAGCAAAAGAAAAGTTAAAACCGATTATTGATGTGCTTGATGCTGAATCACTTTTTAATTCCACAACTTGGGATTGGTTAGCTTGGTCGGCTAATTATTATCGTGCAGCATTAGGCGATGTGTTGTTTCAAGCGTTGCCAGTAAAACTTCGTAATGGAGAAAGTGCGGTTAAAAATGACCGCACTTTTTGGCATATAACAGAGCTTGGAAAACAAGCGTTTGAATCAGGCGAATTAAAACGTGCCAAAAAACAAATTGAAGCCTTAAATTTATTGCTAACGCAAGATCTAGAAAAAGGTAATAATGAGATCAGTTCCGCAATTTGGTCAGCCCTTAAAGGCAAAGATTATGTGGAAGAGATTATTGTGCCTACTGAACAAAAAAGTTGGCAGCAAGCTTTAGGGGATAATTCTTTAGTTAATCTTGATAATCGATTGACCTTAAACAAGCAACAAGCCCTTGCATTTAGCCAGTTGCTTTTCCAAGAAGGCTTTAATGTGTGGTTGTTAGAGGGCGTGACTGGTTCAGGTAAAACTGAAATTTACCTACAATACATTGAAGAAGTCTTAAAGAAAGGCAAACAGGTTTTAGTGCTTGTTCCTGAAATTGGGCTTACCCCTCAGACCGTGAGACGGTTCGAAGCTCGCTTCAATGTAGAAATTGATGTATTGCATTCCAACTTGAATGATACACAGCGCTTAAATGTTTGGGAGCGAGCAAGAACAGGACAGAGTGCAATCGTAATTGGCACGAGATCGGCGCTTTTCACCCAGTTTTCAGATCTTGGCTTAATCATTTTAGATGAGGAACATGACGGCTCGTTTAAACAGCAAGATGGTTGGCGTTATCATGCGAGAGATTTAGGTATTGTTTTAGCGCAAAAACTCAATATTCCTATCTTATTAGGTTCTGCCACACCAAGTTTAGAAAGTGTAAATAACGTACAAAATGGTAAATATCATCATTTGGTGCTATCAAAAAGGGCTGGAAATGCGACCGCACTTCGCCAGTTTGTGATTGATTTAAAACATCAACGAATTCAAAACGGCTTATCCGAGCCGCTATTGAAACGTATGCAAGAACACTTAGAAAAAGGCAACCAAGTATTGTTATTCCTTAATCGACGTGGATTTGCGCCTGTGTTGTTATGTCATGAATGTGGCTGGATTGATGAATGTCATCATTGCGAAAAACCTTATACTTATCACCAACATCAGTGTGTTTTACGCTGCCATCATTGTGGCGCACAAAAAACAGTGCCGATGCAATGTGGTCATTGTGGTTCAACGCATTTAGTCACAACGGGGTTAGGCACTGAACAACTGGAGGAAACCCTAAAAGCACGTTTCCCGCAATATAATATTGCTCGAATCGATCGTGATAGCACAGCACGAAAAGGCAAGCTTGAAGGTTATTTAGAGGATATTCAGCAAGGTAAAAGTCAGATTTTAATTGGCACCCAAATGTTAGCCAAAGGACACCATTTTCCTAATGTCACTTTGGTTGCTTTAGTGAATGTAGATAATGCCTTATTTTCCCTTGATTTCAGAGCCGAAGAACGTTTAGCGCAGCTTTATGTACAAGTTGCAGGGCGCTCAGGCAGAGCCGAAAAACAGGGTGAAGTGGTTTTGCAGACACATTATCCGGATCATCCTTTATTAACTACCTTGCTTGAAAAGGGCTATCAAGCCTTTGCAGAAGAAACCTTGAAGCTACGCCATAATATGGGCTTGCCTCCGTTTAGTTTCCAAGCGTTGTTTAAAGCACAATGTCGTCATTCTGAAGAGGCGGAAAATGCATTGTCGCAATTAGCCTCTTTCTTCTATGAACAAAAAATAGAAGGGTTGCAAGTGTTGGGGCCGATTCCTGCACCGTTCAGCAAAAAAGCGGGGCAATATCGTTGGCAGTTGCTATTACAGCACGCTTCTCGGAAACAATTACAGGCGGCATTAAGTCGATATTCGCCAGAGCTGATAAAGTCTTCTCAAGTGCGGTTAATTTTAGACGTGGATCCATTGGATTTGAGTTAGCAAAAATTCCCTAGAAAAATGCACAGTTTTTCAGTAGAATTAAGCGTTTTTTATACTCTAAGTTTAATTTATCGAATATTTTAGGATTTTATCGTGGCTCATCGAGATTTTGCCGGTCGAAGCGGCTCAAAAAATAATAAAAAGAAAGCAAAGAAACGTTTTAATCGTAATACCTTAATTGGTCTTGCGTTGGTGGCGGTATTAGGTTTTGGTTTAGGGCTTTACTTCTTAAAAAGTAAAACGCCTGAACCTGTCGTGACAACAACGGTTCAACCGGAAAAACCGCAACCAAAAAGTGTACTACCAAATCGCCCAGAAGAAGTGTGGCACTATATTAAAGAATTAGAAACTCGTACGGTGCCGGTGGATAATAATCCTTCTTCTGTTGAAAAAAATATGCGTTTGACGGAAGAACAGCGTCAAGTGCTTATTCAAATGGAAAAAGATCAAAAGGCAGCAGAAGAAGCGAAAAAATTAGAAGCTCAACGTAAAGAGCAAGAAGCAGCGAATGCAGAAAAAGTCGCGGCTCAAGCACAGCAAACTCAACCAGCACAGACAGCTCAAACCCAGCCAGCTCAGCAAACAGCAAAACCAGAAGCGAAAAAGCCTGAGCCAGTTAAAAAGCCTGAACCACCGAAAAAAGCAGAAGTGGTGAAAGCAGAACCTGTAAAAACAGAGCCGGCTAAAACCGAGCAACCAAAAAAAGCAGAACCAAAACTAGCTGAACAACAAGTACAGGCTGGTGGTAAAAAATTTGGTTTACAATGTGGTGCATTTAAAAATCGCGCACAAGCAGAAAGCTTACAAGGTCGTCTTGCGATGGCTGGTGTGAATGCTCAAATTGCAACTAGTGAAGAATGGAACCGTGTACGCGTGGGACCATTTGGTAGTCGAGATGCCGCAACAGCAGCACAAGATAAAGCAAAATCAGTGGCGAGTTGCGTTGTGATTGGAATGTAATTCAGAATTTAAAAGTGCGGTTAAAAATAACCGCACTTTTTTTATATTTACCCCTTGCCAAAAAACGAAAAATCAATAAAATGAACGTTCATTCATTTTTGATATTCATCTTAAATGACCTTTCTTATATATAACCCTAAGAATTTAATTTTTTATTATGCGACAAGTAAAAGCCTCTAAAACGAAGCTTGATGTCAGTGAGCAGATCTTTGATGCAACAGATCGGCTTATGGCAAAAGAAGGATTACATCATCTTTCTATGCATAAGTTAGCCAAGGAAGCAGGCATTGCAGCAGGTACGATTTATCTTTATTTTAAGAGTAAAGATGAGTTATTAGCAAAATTTGCCCATCGAGTGTTTAATAAGTTTGTAGTATCGATTGAAGAAGGTTTTGATGAAAACCAATCTTTTTTCGAGCAATATAGAAAAATGTGGTGGAATATTTGGCATTTTCTTCAAGAAAATCCCACAATTTTGTCAAATATGAATCAATATCAATCGTTGCCGGAATTTATTGAAATCTTCAAAACATTGGAGAATTCATGCTGGAAGCGATTTTGTATAAAAGGACAAGCTGCAAATGTGTTAGCTGATTTAGATCCTCATATGTTATTTTTGCTGAGTCTAGATACTGCAATAGTTTTAGCCTCAGATAACAAATTTCTCGGTATAGCGGTTACCGATGTGGTATTAGAATCTGTCATTGAACGCTCTTGGCGTGCAATTCAGAAGTAGTAATTTTATTGTCTTAATGGAGTTTTCCAAATGAGTATAACTCAAACTAATAGACCAAAGCGTTCACACGTTTTCTTTTTGAAATTAGCGTTAGGCGTATTTGTGTTAATTTTTGCCGCAATGATTTTCCTTAATCAAATGAAGGCAAAAGGCATTGCTGATTTCTTGGCAAATAAACCAGAAACAGCCTCTCCTGTGACTGCAATGACAGTTAAGGCTTCAGAATGGACGCCAATCATTGAAACGACAGGTATTGTTCGTCCGAATCAAGGGGCGATGTTAAGCGCTCAAAGTGCAGGAACCGTGTCTAAAGTGCTCGTGCAAAATGGACAGAGCGTGAAAAAAGGGGATTTGTTAGTTGAGTTAGATAGCTCAGTTGAGCGTGCAAGCTTACAAGCCGCACAAGCTCAGGTGGTGTCATTGCGTCAAACTTATCAACGTTATGCAAACCTTGCGGGCAGCGGGGCTGTTTCTCGTCAAGAATTAGATAATGCAAAAGCAGCTTATGAAGCACAAGCGGCAAATATTGAGTCATTAAAAGCAACAATTGAGCGTCGCCAAATCGTGGCACCATTTGATGGTAAAGCCGGTATCGTGAAAGTGAATGTTGGTCAATATGTTTCAAACGGTACTGAAATTGTGCGTGTGGAAGATCGTTCTTCTATGAAAGTGGATTTTGCGATTGCTCAAAACCTATTAGATAAATTGCATATTGGTCAAAAAGTAACGGCTACGGCAGATGCGCGTAAAGGTGAAACTTTTGCCGCGAAGGTTACTGCAATTGAGCCAGCAATTAATTCTTCAACGGGTTTAGTTGATGTTCAAGCAACATTTGAGACAGAAGATGGTGCAAAATTATTATCCGGTATGTTTACTCGCTTAAATGTTGCTTTACCAACTGAGCATAATCAAATTGTTGTGCCACAAGTGGCAGTGAGCTACAACATGTATGGTGAATCGCTTTATATTTTGACCGCACTTTCTGATGAAGATATTGAGAAATTAGGCGGCGCAGAAAAAGCGGCAAATATGTACCGTGCAAAATCAATCACTGTGTTTACGAAAGATCGTCAAGGCATTTATGCACAATTAAAAGGCGATGAAGTCAAAGTGGGCGATAAAATTGTGACTGGCGGTCAGCAAAACTTAAGTAACGGCTCATTAGTGTCTGTTGCAGATAAAGTGGGCGTAGGTACTGAGCAACCTGCGAATAAAACGAATCTTTAATTAGGAAAAGCGAATGAAATTTACCGATATATTTATTCGTCGTCCTGTTTTGGCGCTTTCGATTAGCTTGTTAATCATTATTTTAGGATTACAAGCGATCTCGAAATTGGCTGTGCGCGAATATCCGAAAATGACCACGACGGTGATTACGGTGACCACAGTATATCCAGGGGCGGATGCAAACTTAATTCAAGCGTTTGTTACTTCCAAAATTGAAGAGGCGGTAGCGCAAGCAGATAATGTAGACTATATGTCTTCAAGCTCTAGCCCAAGTACGTCAACTGTCACCGTAAAAATGAAATTAAATACGGATCCAAATGCGGCCTTGGCAGACGTGTTAGCCAAAGTTAACTCGGTTCGTTCTGAATTGCCAAGTGGTATTGAAGATCCAACGATTTCTTCATCAACCGGTGGTTCGGGGATTATGTATATTAGTTTCCGTTCTAACAAACTCGATGCAAGCCAAGTAACAGACTATATTCAACGTGTAGTAAAACCACAATTCTTTACCGTAGAAGGGGTGGCAAGTGTAGATATTTTTGGTGCATCAGAGTACGCTCTTCGTGTTTGGTTAGACCCAGAAAAAATGGCGGCTCAAAACCTTTCTGCCACACAAGTGATGTCCGCATTATCAGCGAATAACGTTCAAACAGCAGCAGGTAATGATAATGGCTATTTTGTAACCTATAAAAACAAAGTAGAAACCACGACAAAATCGGTTGAAGAATTAGGTAACTTAATTGTGACGTCTAACGGTGATAAGTTAGTACGTTTACGCGATATCGCTGATATTGAGTTAAATAAATCAAGCGATAGCTCACGTGCGGTAGCCAATGGCGCAGATTCTGTTGTATTAGCGATTAACCCAACCTCGTCAGCAAACCCATTAACGGTAGCGGCGAAAGTACGTCCGCTATATGACAGTATTAAAAATAATCTACCGGATGCTATTGAATCTGACATCTTATATGACCGTACAATTGCGATTAATAACTCAATTAATGAAGTAATCAAAACGATTGTTGAGGCAACGATAATCGTGTTGGTGGTGATTACCATGTTTATTGGTTCATTCCGCGCGATTTTAATCCCGGTTATCACTATTCCGATTTCATTAATTGGGGTAATCATGTTGCTTCAATCATTTGATTTCTCAATTAACTTGATGACTTTGCTAGCATTGATTCTAGCCATCGGTTTGGTGGTGGATGATGCGATTGTGGTATTGGAAAACGTAGACCGCCACATTAAGTTAGGTGAAACGCCATTCCGTGCGGCGATTATAGGTACGCGTGAAATTGCCGTTCCGGTTATTTCCATGACCATTGCCTTGATTGCAGTATATTCTCCAATGGCGTTAATGGGCGGTATTACGGGTACGTTGTTTAAAGAGTTTGCTTTAACCCTTGCTGGAGCAGTATTTATTTCCGGTATCGTAGCATTAACGCTTTCACCAATGATGACGAGTAAATTGCTGAAATCCAACGAGGCTCCAAGTAAATTGGAACAACGAGTAGAGCATACCCTTAGTAAAGTGAATTCGGCTTATGCGTATGTTCTTGATTTGGTGATGGTAAACCGTAAATGTATGTTGATGTTTGCGGCAATCATCTTTGCCACCTTACCCGTGTTGTTTAAATCACTTTCAAGTGAATTAACACCTACAGAAGATAAAGGGGCATTTATAGCAGTCGGTTCTGCACCTTCTAACGTAAACATAGATTACGTGCAAAATGCGATGACACCTTATCAAGAGATTTTAACCAATACGCCAGAAGTACAGTTTGCGATGACGATTGCAGGGGCACCAAGCTCTAACCAATCTTTAAACGTTGTGACTTTAAAAGATTGGAAAGAACGCTCAAAAAGCCAAACAGCTATCATGAATGAGTTGAATGAAAAAGCAAAATCCATTCCTGAAGTGTCTGTACAAGGCTTTGCGTTCCCAGAAATTGATACAGGAGAGCAAGGTCCTCCAATTGGTTTTGTGATCAGCACATCACAAGACTACGGTGATTTAGCAAATGTGGCGGGTAAATTCTTAGAGGATATGCGGAAATCCAGTAAGTTTGTTTATACCAATCTCGATCTTAAATTTGATACTGCTCAAATGCGTATTAAGATTGACCGTGAAAAAGCAGGAACTTACGGTATTACGATGCAACAAATCAGCCGTACTTTAGGTAGTTTCTTATCTGCCGCAACCATTGAACGTGTAGATATTGACGGTCGTGCTTATAAAATCATTTCCCAAGTAAAACGTGACAATCGTTTATCACCGGAAAGTTTTAATAAGTATTACGTCACTGCGGCAAATGGTACCTCTGTGCCATTAAGCAGCTTGGTGACAGCTACATTGGAACCGCAACCAAGTACATTGCCTCGTTTCAGTCAGTTAAACTCTGCGGTGATTAGTGCTGTACCGATGCCTGGGACTTCAATTGGTGATGCAATCCAATGGTTGCAAGACAATGCGAAAAATACCTTACCGCAAGGTTATAACTATGACTTTAAAAGTGAAGCGCGTCAGTTAGTACAAGAAGGTAATGCACTTGCTGTAACGTTCTTACTTGCGGTAGTGATTATTTTCTTAGTCTTGGCGATTCAGTTTGAATCAATTCGCGACCCAATTGTGATTATGATTTCTGTTCCGTTAGCAGTGAGTGGCGCATTGTTAGCCTTAAATGCCTTCGGATTTATTGGCATTGCAGGGACAACGCTAAATATCTACTCACAGGTTGGTTTGATTACCTTAGTTGGTCTTATCACGAAACATGGTATTTTAATGTGTGAAGTAGCGAAAGAAGAGCAGTTAAATCATGGTAAAACACGTATTGAAGCCATTACTGAAGCGGCTAAAGTACGTTTACGTCCAATTCTGATGACAACGGCTGCGATGATTGCCGGTCTTGTACCGTTGCTTTATGCAACAGGGGCTGGTGCGGTATCTCGTTTCAGTATCGGTATTGTTATCGTGGCTGGTTTAGCAATTGGTACATTGTTTACCTTATTTGTGTTGCCTGTGATTTATTCTTACATCGCGAGCGAACACAAACCATTGCCGGAGTTCGATGAAAATGTGAAACCCATTGAAGGTCACATTAACGAACAACATTAATTAAACATGGCATAAAATAAACCGCACCTTGATTTTTCAAGTGCGGTTTTCTTTTCAGTATAAAAAAAGCGAACATGATGTTCGCTTTTTATTTGTAAAGTGCGGTCAATTTTTTGACTGTTTTATTTAGCCATTTTTATTTTTTGCCGCTTTATAAAGTTCCATCGCTTCTGGTAATAAGCGTTGTAAGTTTTCTTGACGAGATTCATCACTCGGGTGAGTAGAAGCTAACACATCAAGTGCGCCTTTAGAACCACCAGAGGCTTTAGCCATTTTTTGCCATAAACCAGGTGCGACTTGTGGATTGTAGCCTGAGCGAGCCATTAACATGAGACCCACTTCATCGGCTTCAGTTTCTGCACTACGAGAGTAAGGCTTATCTAACGCAAAGTCTTTCGTCAGTGTGACTAAATCTGTCATATCTGCCCCGACTACGGCAGATAATGCTGTTCCACCAACTGCACCTGCAATAGCGCTTATCGTACCGAAGTTAGCTTTAGCTTTACCGTGTTCTTTTAATGCGTGTGCCATTTCATGACCCATTACAACCGCGATTTCATTATCGTTTAGTTGTAAAGTATCCACTAAACCTGTGTAGAAAGCCATTTTCCCTCCCGGCATAGCCCAAGCATTGAGCTCTTTAGATTTAATGACATTGATTTGCCAATTAAACTCCAAGCCTGTTTCATTTTCTTGGTTTGCATAAGGCACCATTTTGTTAAAGACATGATGAATACGTCTTGCAGTATTTGATGTAGTATCAATCGCACCTTGTGAGCGAATTTTCCCCATTTCTTGTGTATAGCTGCTTGCTGCCTCTTGATTAATTGAAGCAGAATCCGCACAAGACGTGATAACCGCCCCTGCTAATACAGCAAAAGCAAAACTTTTGAGTTGTTTTTTCATAAATTATCCTTTTGTTGAGATGGCTGATTATATGAATTTATTGCGTTTTGTCGATACAAAAAGATTGTCTTTTAAATTTGTACTACTATAATAGTGCAAATTTTTATTTTAGGACTTTACTATGACAATAAAAAAATCTCCTTCTTTATTAGGCGGCGCCATGATTATTGCCGGTACCGCGATTGGTGCTGGCATGCTCGCTAACCCAACCTCAACGGCCGGTGTATGGTTTATCGGCTCTATTTTGGCCTTGGTTTACACCTGGTTTTGTATGACTACATCAGGTTTGATGATTTTAGAAGCTAACTTACATTATCCTACCGGCTCAAGCTTTGACACCATAGTGAAAGATTTGTTAGGAAAAGGTTGGAATATTATCAACGGCCTTTCTGTGGCTTTTGTTTTGTATATTTTGACTTATGCTTATATCACGTCTGGTGGCGGTATTACACAAAACTTGCTCAATCAAGCCTTTGGTTCTGCTGAAAGTGCGGTCGATATTGGACGTACTTCTGGATCCTTAATTTTCTGTTTTATTCTTGCAGCTTTCGTATGGCTTTCTACTAAAGCTGTGGATCGTTTCACAACGGTATTGATTGTTGGAATGGTAGTTGCTTTCTTCCTTTCTACTGCAGGTTTATTGAGCTCTGTGAAAACAGAGGTGTTATTCAATAGCATTGCAGAAGGTGAGCAAACTTATTTACCTTATTTATTGACCGCACTTCCTGTTTGCTTAGTGTCTTTTGGTTTCCACGGAAATGTACCTAGTCTCGTAAAATATTACGATCGCGATGGTAGTCGTGTAATGAAATCGATCTTTATCGGTACGGGCTTAGCCTTAGTGATTTACATCTTATGGCAGCTTGCGGTGCAAGGTAATTTACCGCGTACCGAGTTTGCTCCGGTGATTGCAAAAGGTGGCGATGTATCAGCATTATTAGAAGCGTTACACAAATACATTGAAGTAGAATACATTGCCGTTGTGTTGAATTTCTTTGCTTATATGGCTATTGCGACTTCATTCTTAGGGGTGACTTTAGGGTTATTTGATTATATTGCTGATTTATTTAAATTTGATGACAGCTTATTAGGCAGAACCAAAACCACATTGGTGACATTCTTACCGCCACTATTGTTAAGTTTACAATTCCCTTATGGCTTTGTGATCGCTATTGGTTATGCCGGATTAGCTGCAACCATTTGGGCAGCAATCGTACCAGCACTGCTTGCTAAAGCCAGTCGTCAAAAATTCCCAAATGCGACTTATAAAGTCTATGGTGGTAATTTTATGATTGGCTTTGTGATCTTATTCGGTGTGTTAAATATTGTGGCACAAGTAGGCGCAAACTTAGGATGGTTTGCAAGTTTCGCAGGATAAGTTTTCACGTTAATATAGTAGGGGCGTATCAAATACGCCCTTTTTAATTTTGCATAGGAAATGAGATGAATAACAAAACGAGTGTTTACGATAAAGAAAACTTCTTTGCGCTTTATCAAAAACTTCGATCTAATCCCATCAGTCTCAATGAAATAGTGGAAAAGCCAACGATGCTTTCCCTATTACCTGATTTACAAGGGAAAAAATTACTCGATCTAGGCTGTGGAACGGGCGGACATTTGCAACTCTATCTAGAACGCGATGCGGAGAGAGTAGTGGGAACAGATCTTTCAGTTAAAATGCTCGAACAAGCCGAAAAAGATTTACAAAAGTGCGGTCAATTTTCTGGATGTTTTTCGTTATATCCACTACCGATGGAAAAATTGTCAGAATTGCCAGAAAGTGATTTTGATGTTATTACCAGCTCTTTTGCTTTTCACTATATTGAAGATTTTCCTGCTTTATTAGCTTCTATTGCCAACAAACTTAAGCCTAATGGTACATTAGTTTTTTCCCAAGAGCATCCGATTACCACTTGCCATAAAGAAGGGGAGCGCTGGGAAAAAAATGAGAAAAAGCAGCAAGTCGCTTATCGTTTAAATCATTACCGTGATGAAGGGCTAAGAGAGCGGAATTGGTTTCAACAACCTTTTAAAACCTATCACCGTACGACGGCAACGATTATTAATGATTTAATTGCTGCAGGTTTTCAAATTGAACAAATGGCTGAACCCATGTTAGCCGAGCAGCCACAATGGCATGATGAATTTAAAGATTTGCGGCATCGTCCCCCTTTATTGTTTATTAAAGCAAGAAAAGTAATAAATTTGACAAAATAAACTGGTTTTTGACCGCACTTTATGGTATAAATCGCACCGCTGTTTTTGGGTTTCAAAAGCAGCGTTTTTAATTATTAACAACACACACATATCATTAAGGCTTAATCGGGGTGCCAAACGGTCGATTAGCTGATATGTGGAGGCTCAACCCCAACAAAAGGAAAATATTATGGCACAAGTTTCAATGCGCGACATGATCAACGCGGGCGTACACTTCGGACACCAAACTCGTTACTGGAACCCACAAATGAAACCTTTCATTTTTGGTGCTCGTAACGGTGTTCATATCATCAACTTAGAAAAAACTTTACCTTTATTCAATGAAGCTTTAGCGGAATTAACCCGTATTGCTAGCAACAACGGTAAAGTATTATTCGTTGGTACTAAACGCGCGGCTCAAGAAGCAGTACAAGCTGCAGCATTAGACTGTCAACAATATTATGTAAACCACCGTTGGTTAGGTGGTATGTTGACTAACTGGAAAACCGTTCGTCAATCAATTAAACGTTTAAAAGATTTAGAAACTCAATCTCAAGACGGTACTTTTGACAAATTAACCAAAAAAGAAGCGTTAATGCGTACCCGTGAGATGGAAAAACTTGAATTAAGCCTTGGCGGTATCAAAGATATGGGCGGCTTACCAGATGCGTTATTCGTTATCGGTGCAGACCACGAACATATCGCTGTTAAAGAAGCAAACAACCTAGGTATTCCTGTGTTTGCTATCGTTGATACTAACTCAACTCCAGCTGGCGTAGATTTCGTTATCCCTGGTAACGATGATGCGACTCGTGCTATCCAACTTTACGTTTCTGCAGCTGCAGCAGCGGTTAAAGAAGGTCGTGGTAACGAAGCGCAAGTTGCTGAAGAATTAGCCGCTGACGCAGAATAATTTAAGTTTTGCAATAAGGCGAAGCCCTTAATAATCAAACGATTAATTGGCATAGGGGCTAAAATTTAGCCCCTATATTTTTATCTAAAAGTGCGGTCAAAATGAATCGTACTTTCGACAGAGGATTTTTAAAATGGCTGAAATCACAGCATCATTAGTAAAAGAACTTCGTGAACGTACCGGTGCCGGTATGATGGAATGTAAAAAAGCATTAGTTGAAGCAAACGGTGATATCGAGTTAGCAATCGACAACATGCGTAAATCTGGTCAAGCTAAAGCCGCTAAAAAAGCAGGTCGTGTTGCAGCTGAAGGTGTTATCCTTGCTCGTGTACAAAATGGTTTCGGTGTATTAGTTGAAATGAACTGTGAAACTGACTTCGTAGCAAAAGATGCTGGCTTCTTAGGTTTAGCAAACGAAGTAGCTGATTTCGCAGCAGCACACAAAGGCACCACTATCGAAGCATTACAAGCACAATTTGAAGAAAAACGTGCTGCATTAGTGGCTAAAATCGGTGAGAACATGAACATCCGTCGTGTTGCTTACTTAGAAGGTCAAGTTATTGCTCAATACTTACACGGTGCAAAAATCGGTGTATTAGTTGCAGGCGAAGGTTCAGAAGATGAACTTAAAAAAGTGGCAATGCACGTAGCGGCATCTAAACCAGAATTCGTGAACCCAGAAGATGTACCTGCAGATGTTGTTGAACACGAGCGTCAAATTCAAATTGATATCGCAGTTAACTCTGGTAAACCAAAAGAAAT
Source organism: Haemophilus sp. HMSC066D02 (assembly GCF_001810545.1). Lineage (NCBI taxonomy): Bacteria > Pseudomonadati > Pseudomonadota > Gammaproteobacteria > Pasteurellales > Pasteurellaceae > Haemophilus > Haemophilus sp. HMSC066D02. Next base: position 67,614 of record NZ_KV801808.1, read on the forward strand.
CGCAGAGAAAATGGTTGAAGGCCGTATGAAGAAATTCACTGGTGAAGTTTCATTAACAGGTCAACCATTCGTAATGGATCCTTCTGTATCTGTAGGTGACTTCTTAAAATCAGTAAACACTTCAGTGTCTAACTTCATCCGTTTAGAAGTGGGTGAAGGTATCGAGAAAAAAGAAGAAGATTTCGCAGCTGAAGTTGCAAAAATCACTGGCGGTAACGCTTAATTTTCTCCATTGAGATATAAAAAAAGCCGATATTGAATATCGGCTTTTTTTGTTGTCTTAAATTTGAGATTATCTATTTCTTTGGACGAATATCGATAGCAGGGTCTGCATCTTTACGATATTTTTCTTCAATCAGTTTTTTCAGTCCATAGTCATCTTTGTCAGCTTGTTCAGAGAATAAATCTTCTTCTAATGTGAGCTTCGGATTTTTAATTCCAATCCAATTAGCAATACCTTCTAAGAAATTCAAACCAGATTTAAAGGCTTTGTATTCTTTACGTGCCGTATCATCAGATGAAATCTTAAAGAGCGGAATATTATGATGTAATTGGCTGTGACAGTTTTGGTTAAACAAGGTTACACCGTGTTTATCATCTTCTTGATGACATAAACCATGATCTGAAAAATAAATCATCGAGAAAGTGCGGTGTGTTTTTTGCTCGTTTTCTTTGAGCGTTTCATACACTTTCTTAATAAAATCATCGGTTTTCTTAATGGATGTAATATAGCAATTTAAGTATTCGTTCTTTTTCTCAATGTCATTATCATTGAAAATTTTCGGGTAATCTTCAACGCGATCGCAAGCAAGCGGATGCGAACCGTAAATGTGTAATACAATAAAGCGTTTACCTTGCGTTGGATCTTCTAAAACTTGGGCAAATTTAGGGATTAAATCAAAATCGCTGTAGTTTGTCGAATTAAAGCTCCCACCTTTTTTCAAGAAAATGGTTTCATCAGATTTTGAGGCTAGAGACGCGACCGGCGTGTCGTATTCACCTAAGAAACCTTGATTAGACAGCCAGTAGGTTTTCAGACCAGCAGACTTAATGAGATCCACTAAGCTTAAATCATAGTTGGGTTCCCATTTTTCTTTATCCGGTAACGTTAACATTAAGCGCAATGAGGCGACAGTGTTAGTTCCGGCGGATGTCATGCCATCAATCAGTGTACCATTTGCTGATGACATAAAGGGCGTGTCATTGACGGGGTATCCATACGCATGCAAGTAATCTTTTCTCGCACTTTCACCCAAAATAATCACATAATCTTGGTATTTAGAATTTTCTAATGTGGATTGTCCCCAGCTGCTTTCCTGTGACATTTTTTTCAATTTTTGCCATTCATTAACAATTTCTACACTCGAATCTATTGTTTCTTTTAATGGCGCAGCAATCGGTAAGTTGTAGCCAATCAACAGGGTAGCGAGGGCAATGAATGTTTTATTGCGATAAAATTTCACCCCAAATTTGACCGCACTTTTATAATGTAAAAAGACTAAAATTGGAATAGCCAATGCCGCTAAATAGCTGCTCACAGGGATTTGCATGAGAAACTCTTTGGTCTCTAACATATCTGTTGCAAGAACCGACGCGATATATTGGTAGCTTGGCGCACCAAAATTTAAGCCTGTCGGCGTATAAATTGCGTGTAAGCAAACTAAGGGTAATAAAATAAAATAGAAAGATTTTCGGCTACTACTTAATAAAATAATGAAAATAGCAGTGAGTAAAATCAGACTAATAGATGGTTCAGGAAACATCCCTGAACCTCGTAAAATCAAATAACCGGCAGCAATGGCACAAGCCAAAGAAAAAAGTGCGGTTAAAATTTGTGAGGTTTTTGAAATCTTCATAAAGTTTACCTATAAAATCAAAACGGCGATATTTTATCGCACTTTTCTGACCAATTTCCATTTTTAACTTTTTCGCTCTTTTGCTAGAATAAGCCAAATTTTGTAACCGACAAAGGAAAAGACAAATGAGCCAACCAATTTACAAACGTATTTTATTGAAATTAAGTGGTGAAGCATTACAAGGAGACGAGGGCTTCGGTATCGATCCTTCAATCCTTGATCGTATGGCGTTAGAGATTAAAGAATTAATTGAAATGGGCGTGGAAGTTGGTGTTGTGCTCGGCGGTGGTAACTTATTCCGTGGCGCAAAATTAGCTAAAGCCGGTATGAATCGCGTGGTGGGCGACCATATGGGGATGCTTGCAACTGTGATGAATGGCTTGGCGATGCGTGATGCGCTTCACCGTGCAGATGTGAATGCAAAATTAATGTCTGCTTTCCAATTAAATGGTATTTGCGATACCTATAACTGGTCTGAAGCGATTAAAATGTTACGTGAAAAACGTGTAGTCATTTTCTCTGCAGGTACGGGAAGCCCGTTCTTTACCACAGATTCGGCGGCATGCTTACGCGGTATCGAAATTGAAGCGGATATCGTTTTAAAAGCGACTAAAGTTGATGGTGTGTATGATTGCGATCCAGCAAAAAATCCTAACGCAAAGCTATACCATAAATTATCTTATGCAGAAGTGATTGATAAAGAATTAAAAGTAATGGATTTAGCCGCATTCACACTTGCGCGTGACCACGGTATGCCAATTCGTGTATTTAATATGTGTAAACCAGGTGCGTTACGCAAAGTTGTACTCGGTACAGAAGAAGGTACAACGATTAGTTAATTTTTAAACGAATAAAACGGCGAGAAAGTATCTCGCCTTTTTTATGAATAAATTTATTCAAAACTCCCTAAAAATCCAGTAAAATCACTGTGTTTTATCTTTATTTATTGAAAAGGACAGATGAATGATTAATGAAATCAAACAAGATGCTGAAGCTCGTATGGAAAAAAGCCTCGAAGCGTTGCGTGGACATATTGCAAAAATCCGTACAGGTCGTGCACAACCTAGCTTATTAGACGCTATCCAAGTGGAATACTATGGTGCAGCGACACCACTTCGTCAATTGGCTAACGTTGTTGCAGAAGATGCGCGTACTTTAGCGGTAACAGTATTTGACCGTTCTTTAATCAGCGCAGTAGAAAAGGCGATTTTAACTTCTGATTTAGGTTTAAATCCATCTTCAGCGGGTACAACGATTCGCGTACCTCTTCCTCCATTAACTGAAGAACGTCGTCGTGATTTAATCAAAATCGTAAAAAGCGAAGGTGAACAAGGTAAAGTCGCGATTCGTAACGTGCGTCGTGATGCAAATGATAAAATCAAAGCATTATTAAAAGACAAAGAAATCAGCGAAAACGATCAACACAAAGCAGAAGAAATCATTCAAAAAGTGACTGATAGCTATATCAAAAAAGTGGATGAGATCTTAGCTGATAAAGAAAAAGAATTAATGGATTTCTAATTGTCGAACCATGTTTTGGGGCAGACCAAGTGTCTGCCCTTGTTCTATTCTGATGAAGAAATAAAAGCACAAAGTGCGGTCGAAATTTTATGCAAAAACAAAATCTTGTTATTTTAGGATCAACGGGTTCTATTGGTCATAGCACCCTTTCTGTTATCGAACATAATCCCGACAAATATCATGCCTTTGCGTTAGTGGGGGGCAAAAATGTTGAGACAATGTTTGAACAATGCGTGAAATTTCAACCACACTTTGCTGCATTAGATGATGAAAATGCGGCAAAGGTATTGCGAGAAAAATTAGCTTCGCATCACATTAAAACGGAAGTTTTAGCTGGGCAGAAAGCCATTTGTGAGTTGGCAGCACATCCAGACGCTGATCAAGTTATGGCGGCCATTGTTGGGGCAGCGGGATTATTGCCGACCCTTTCTTCGGTAAAAGCAAGTAAGAGAGTCTTGCTTGCGAATAAAGAATCGTTAGTGACTTGTGGCCAGATCTTTATTGATGCAGTAAAGCAGTCAAAAGCAAAATTATTGCCTGTTGATAGCGAGCATAATGCGATTTTTCAATCCTTACCGCCTGAAGCACAAGAAAAAGTTGGGTTCTGTCCTTTGAAAGAATTGGGCGTTAGTAAAATTGTCTTAACTGGTTCTGGTGGGCCTTTCCGTTATACGCCATTAAATGAGTTTGAACATATTACTCCCGCACAAGCCGTCGCCCACCCAAACTGGTCAATGGGTAAAAAAATCTCCGTGGATTCTGCCACGATGATGAATAAAGGTTTAGAGTACATTGAAGCCCGCTGGCTCTTCAATGCATCGGCTGATGAAATGGAAGTGATTATTCATCCTCAATCTATTATTCATTCAATGGTGCGTTATGTAGATGGTTCGGTCATTGCTCAAATGGGCAATCCGGATATGCGCACGCCCATTGCGGAAACCATGGCTTATCCAAATCGTACGGTCAGTGGTGTGGAACCATTAGACTTCTTTAAAATCAAAGAATTGACATTTATCGAACCTGATTTTAATCGTTATCCCAATTTAAAATTAGCGATCGATGCTTTTGCAGAAGGGCAGTATGCGACAACCGCTATGAATGCAGCAAATGAAATTGCAGTACAAGCCTTTTTAGATGGTTATATTAAATTTACGGATATTGCGAAAATTAACCAAGTATCAGTTGAACAAATGCCATCTTCTATAATTTCAAGCATTGATGATGTATTAGCCGTAGATAAGCAAGCACGTGAATTAGCAGCTTCGCTGATTAAAAAGTTAATGTAGAATACACCAAAGTGCGGTTATAAATCCGAATATTTTAGAATGAAAGAACTTGATAACAATAATATTCCCGAACACGTTGCCATCATAATGGATGGTAATGGGCGCTGGGCGAAACAACAAAATAAGCTGCGTATTTTTGGCCATACAAATGGGGTGGCGGCTGTTCGCCGTGCGGTGAGCTATGCACGACAAACTGGCATCAAATTTTTGACGTTATATGCGTTTAGCAGCGAAAACTGGAATCGCCCTGAGCAAGAAGTGAGCGCTTTAATGTCGCTCTTTATGCAAGCGCTTGATCGAGAAGTCAAAAAATTACATAAAAATAATATTCGTTTAAAGATTATCGGTGATGTTTCTCGTTTTAGTGAAAAATTGCAAGAGAAGATCGCAAAAGCAGAAAATTTAACGGGAAATAATACCGCACTGACTTTAAATATTGCGGCGAATTACGGTGGTTGTTGGGATATTGTTCAAGCGACTCAACAATTAGCTGAAAAAGTAAAAAATAATGAGATTTCGGTGAGTGATATCAATGAATCACTTTTCCAGCAACATTTAGTCACACAAGATGAGCCGCCGGTTGATTTGTTAATTCGGACGAGCGGTGAGCAACGCATTAGTAATTTCTTACTTTGGCAAATTGCGTATGCGGAATTGTGTTTTTTAGATGTGCTTTGGCCAGATTTTAGTGAAAAAGATTTTAATCAGGCAATTGCCTGCTATCAACAACGTCATCGCCGTTTTGGCGGGACAGAATAAGCGGAGAACTTATGCTTAAAGAACGTGTATTATCAGCCATTGTGTTGATTGCTTTGGTATTATGTGCCTTGTTCTTATTTACCCCATTTTATTTTGCCCTAGCCTTAGGCTTTGTGGCCACGCTTGGTATTTGGGAGTGGGCTCAATTTGCTCGTTTTAAAAATCCTTTGGCGCGCCTTTGTATCGCTGCATTTTTAGGCGCATTTATCTTCCTTTGGCTTTATAACGAAGGTAATTATTTAGATGCTGGCCGAGTGTTTGAAAACTACTTACCGTTGTTATTGTTAAACTCTGTCGGTTGGTGGGCACTTGCATTAGTATTAGTGGTGACTTATCCAAGCTCAGCGAAGTTTTGGGGGAAAAATATTCCTTTACAACTCCTGTTTGCTTTTTCTACGTTGATTCCTTTTGTGGCAGCAGTCTTACGTTTACGCTTAGATAATTATACAGCAGATCCACATCATGGTTTATTCTTATTGCTTTATGTGTTTGTATTGGTATGGGCCGCTGATTCTGGTGCATATTTTGCCGGACGAGCTTTTGGTAAGCACAAACTTGCACCTAAAGTATCACCAGGGAAAACATGGCAAGGCGTATTTGGAGGCATGATCACTGCAGCTGTACTGGCATTTGTATTTATCCATTTCTCAGGTGAAACCTTATTAGGTAGTCGTGCAATGAGTGGTTTTGTTGTGCTTTCTGTGGCAACTGTGGCTATTTCTGTATTGGGTGACTTAGCGGAAAGTATGTTTAAACGTGAATCAGGCATTAAAGACAGTAGTCAATTAATTCCAGGTCATGGCGGTATTTTAGATCGTATTGATAGCTTAACGGCAGCAGTACCATTCTTCACATACTTCTATTTCTTTGTGTTATAGGATAGAACATGTCGTTTTTGTGGTCGCTTGGCTCATTTATTGTTGCAATTGCTGTGCTGGTTGCCGTACACGAATACGGCCACTTTTGGGCAGCAAGAAAGTGCGGTATTAAAGTTCATCGTTTTTCGATTGGCTTTGGTAAAGTGATTTGGCGACGCACAGATAAATTGGGCACTGAATTTGCTATTTCTGCCATTCCGCTTGGTGGTTATGTCAAAATGCTTGACGGGCGAAATGAAGAAGTTCCAGCAGAATTAAAATCGCAGGCATTTGAAAGTAAATCTGTCGCTCAACGTGCTTTTGTCATTTCTGCAGGCCCGCTTGCTAATTTTATTTTTGCGATTTTGGCATATTGGGTGATTTATTCTGTAGGGATTCCGAGTGTTAAACCGGTCATTGAAAACGTCATGTCAAATTCACCGGCAGCAATAGCTCAAATTGAACCGAATACCCAGATTTTGGCAATTGATGGGAAGAATACCCCTGATTGGGAAACCATTAATTTATTGCTCACTGATAAGTTAGGTTCTGATTCTGTTGAACTCACATTAACACCTTTTGGTGAAGACCAACCTTATCAACGAACCATTAATCTGCAAAATTGGACATTTGAGCCAGATAAAGAAACAGCATTTGAAACATTAGGGATCAATCCCGTTTCAAGTAAAGTGGAGATGACATTATCAAAAGTGGTGGAAAACTCACCAGCTGAAAAAGCAGGCTTATTGATTGGCGATAAAATTTTAGCAGAAAATTCGACCGCTCTTGATTGGAAAGCTTTTGTTGCATTGGTACAACAAGGTCAACCTTTTACAATCAAGGTCGAACGTAATCAGGAAATTTTTGACAAAACCTTGCAACCAGAGAAGAATCGAGATGGTAAATGGTTTGTTGGGTTAAGTCCGACGTTCTTAAAAGTTGGCGAACAGTATCGAACTGAATTAAAATATGGTATTCTTGATGCTCTACAAAAAGGTGTGGAAAAGACAGGCCAAATTTCTTGGTTTATTGTGAAGGCAATCGGGAAATTGTTTAGTGGTGAGCTTTCATTTTCCAGTTTAGCTGGGCCAATTTCAATTGCTCAAGGCGCAGGTGCATCTTCTAACGCTGGCGTGATTTATTTCTTAAGTTTTCTCGCGTTAATTAGTGTTAATTTAGGCATAATGAATTTATTTCCGTTGCCAGTTTTAGATGGTGGACATCTCGTATTTTTGGCGGCGGAAGCTATCAAAGGAAAACCTGTTTCAGAACGGGTACAAAATTTAAGTTATCGTATAGGGCTTACAATCTTGTTAATTCAAACAATTTTTGTGCTTTTTAATGATTTCTTACGTTTATAACTATTGTTTTTTATAGGATAAAGTCGATGAAAAAACTTCTAATCGCAAGTTTATTATTCGGTACTACAACGAGTGTATTTGCGGCACCATTTGTAGCAAAAGACATTCGTGTTGACGGTGCTCAAGGAGACTTAGAACAACAAATTCTAGCCAGTCTTCCTGTTCGTAGCGGTCAGCGTGTAACGGATAAAGATGTAGCCAATATTGTACGTTCATTATTCGTAAGTGGACAGTTTGATGATGTTAAAGCTTTCCAGGATGGCGATGCATTAGTTGTGAGCGTTATTGCGAAACCAATCATTTCTGAAGTGAATATTAAAGGTAATTCAGTTATTCCAACAGAAGCATTAAAACAAAACCTTGATGCAAATGGTTTCAAAAGTGGTGATGTCTTAAATCGTGCGAAATTAGAAGAGTTTGCGAAAACCTTAAGAGAACATTATAAGAGTGTAGGTCGTTATAATGCGAAAGTTGATCCGATCGTGACAACTTTACCAAATAACCGTGCAGAAATTACGCTTCAAATTGATGAAGATGATACAGCAAAACTTCGTTCAGTAACTTTTAATGGAAATGAAGCGATTTCTAGCAGTAAGTTACAAGAACAAATGGAGCTTCAACCAGATTCTTGGTGGAAACTTTGGGGGAATAAGTTTGATGGTTCCCAGTTTGACAAAGATATTCAAGCTATCCAAGACTACTACCAAAATAATGGTTATGCTAAAGCAAGAGTGACCAAAACAGATGTTCAGTTAAATGAAGAGCATACAAAGGCTGATGTCACTATTGATGTAAGTGAAGGTGAAAAATATAACTTAAGTTCTGCGCGTATTGTTGGTAACTTAGGTGGTATGGCTGATGAATTACAACCATTATTAGGTGAACTTCACTTAAACGATACATTCAGTCGTGCGGATGTGCAAAATGTTGAAAGCTTAATTAAAGATAAATTAGGTGAACGTGGTTACGGTAGTGCAACAGTGAATACCATGCCAACTTTTGATGATGCGAATAAAACATTAGCATTAACCTTTGTTGTTGATGCGGGACGTCGTTTATCTGTACGTCAAGTTCGTTTTGAAGGTAATACGGTTTCTGCTGATAGTACATTACGTCAAGAAATGCGTCAGCAAGAAGGAACTTGGTATAATTCTCAATTAGTTGAATTAGGTAAGGTGCGTTTAGATAGAACGGGTTTCTTTGAGAGTGTAGAGAATCGTGTTGAACCAATTCAAGGTTCTAATGATGAAGTCGATGTTGTATATAAAGTAAGAGAACGTAATACCGGTAGTATTAACTTTGGTATCGGTTATGGTACAGAGAGTGGTATCAGCTATCAAGCAAGCGTGAAACAAGACAACTTCTTGGGAACAGGTGCAGCGGTAAGTTTAGCCGGTACACGTAATGACTATGGTACAAGTGTAAACTTGGGTTATACAGAACCATACTTTACTAAAGATGGGGTAAGTTTAGGTGGAAACGTATTCTATGAAACTTACGATAACTCGAAAAGTGATACTTCATCAACCTATAAACGTACAACTTACGGTGGTAATGTCACATTAGGATTCCCTGTTAATGAGAACAACTCATATTATGTGGGATTAGGTTATACTTATAATAAAATCAGTAACTTCGCGTATGAATACAACCGTGATTTATATATGAAGTCAATGAATTTAACTGGAAACTCAATCAAAACTAATGATTTTGATTTCTCATTTGGTTGGAACTACAACAGTCTAAACCGTGGCTATTTCCCAACTAAAGGGGTAAAAGCAAGTTTAGGTGGTCGTGTCACCATTCCAGGATCTGATAATAAATATTATAAATTAAGCGCTGAGCTTCAAGGTTTCTACCCATTAGATCGTGATCATCGTTGGGTATTATCTGGAAAAGCAACCGCTTCTTATGCAAATGGCTTAGGTGGCAAACGTGTACCGTTCTATCAACTTTATACGGCTGGTGGTATCGGTTCATTACGTGGCTTTGCTTACGGTGCGGTAGGCCCTAATGCGATTTATCAAGACAAATATGGCCAATGGTATCAAAGTACTGATGTCGTTGGTGGTAACGCAATGGCTACAGCAAGTGTCGAACTTATTGTTCCAACCCCATTTGTGGGAGATAAAAGCCAAAATAGCGTAAGAACCTCACTTTTCGTTGATGCAGCGAGCGTTTGGAATACAAAATGGAAATCAGATAAAGAAGGCTTAAAATCATCTCCGATTTATGCAACATTACCTGATTACAGTAAAGCAGGTCGAGTCCGAGCTTCAACTGGTGTTGCTTTCCAATGGCAATCACCAATTGGGCCATTGGTATTCTCTTATGCGAAACCAATCAAAAAATATGAAAATGATGATGTAGAACAATTCCAATTCAGTATTGGTGGTTCTTTCTAATAAATTGAACTTTTACGTTCTATTTAAGTCAAAATCCACGTTCTGTGTCAGTGAGTTAGCTGGCACAGAAATATTTACTAAACTAATTTAAGGAAATTCAAACATGAAAAACGTAGTAAAAGTTACCGCACTTTCTTTAGGTCTTGCACTTGCATCAGGTTTTGCTGCTGCAGATGAAAATATCGCATTCATCAATGCGGGTTACTTATTCCAAAACCACCCAGATCGTCAAGCTGTAGCAGATAAGTTAGATGCAGAATTCAAACCAATGGCGGACAAACTTGCTGCAAGTAAGAAAGAAATTGATGACAAAATCGTAGCATCTCGTAAAAAAGTAGAAGCAAAAGTTGCAGCTTTACAAAAAGATGCACCTCGTTTACGTCAAGCTGAAATTCAAAAACGCCAAGAAGAAATCACTAAATTTGGTTCAGATGAAGAAGCTGCATTAAATAAATTAATGGAAGAGCAAGATAAAAAAGTGGCAGAGTTCCAAGAGTTAAACGAAAAACGTCAAACTGAAGAGCGTGGTAAATTATTAGAAAGCATTCAAGTTGCAACGAATAACTTAGCAAAAACAAAAGGTTATACTTATGTTTTAGATGCAAACTCTGTCGTATTTGCAGTAGATGGTAAAGATATTACTGAAGAAGTATTAAAATCTATTCCAACAACTGAAAAAGCCGTTCCAGCAAAAACTGAAGAGAAAAAATAATAGGTTCTCATAATGCAAAAATCCTATTCTTTACAGGAATTAGCAGCAAAAGTCGGCGGTACCCTTCGCGGTAACGCCGACGTTGTCGTTAATAATATTGCCGCATTGTCAAAAGCAGAACCTAACCAGCTTACCTTCATTTCTAATGCAAAATTCCGTCCTTTATTAGCCGAATCTAAAGCAGGTATTCTTGTCGTGTCAGAAGCAGATGTGGAATTTTGCTCACCTGAAAGTAATTTACTTATCGTTAAAGATCCTTATGTTGCTTATGCAGTATTAGCTCAATATATGGATACTACCCCGAAAGCGGCTCAAAATATCCACCCAAGTGCAGTTATTTCTGAAAAAGCTTCAATTGGTGAAAATGTATCAATTGGTGCAAATGCCGTTATTGAAGAAGGTGTTGTATTAGGCGATAACGTGATTATTGGCGCGGGTTGTTTTGTGGGTAAATTCACAAAAATTGGTGCGGGCACACAGCTTTGGGCAAATGTAAGCGTTTATCATGAAGTAGAAATTGGACAAAATTGCTTAATTCAATCAGGAGCAGTCATCGGTAGTGATGGTTTTGGTTATGCAAATGATCGTGGTCGATGGGTGAAAATTCCACAAGTTGGTCAAGTGATCATTGGTAATAATGTCGAAATTGGTGCTTGCACTTGTATTGACCGTGGCGCCTTAGATGCGACAGTCATTGAAGATAACGTCATTATTGATAACCTTTGTCAAATTGCGCATAACGTTCATATTGGCACAGGTACAGCAGTAGCTGGCGGTGTCATTATGGCGGGTAGCCTAAAAGTGGGGCGTTATTGTTTAATTGGCGGAGCAAGTGTGATTAATGGTCACATGGAAATCTGTGATAAAGTAACTGTGACAGGTATGGGTATGGTGATGCGTCCAATTACTGAACCAGGCGTTTACTCATCGGGCATTCCATTACAAACCAATAAAGAGTGGCGAAAAACAGCCGCACTTACCTTAGGGATTGATGGTATGAATAAACGACTGAAAGCCCTTGAGAAAAAACTTGGCTAAGATTTTTAAAACGTACCTTAGGGTGCGTTTTATTTTTATACAGAAATATCGTATAATCTCAATGTTTTATTATTATTTATTTTAAAGGTATTAGACGTGTCAGAGAATCAAGTAAGTAAAGTGATTGAAGCAAAAGAAATTATGACCTTATTGCCACATCGTTATCCATTTTTATTAGTGGATCGCGTGTTGGACTACAAAGAAGGTGAGTGGTTAAAAGCAATTAAAAATATCAGTGTAAACGAACCTTGCTTTACGGGTCATTTCCCGAGTGAACCGATTTTACCAGGAGTGTTAATTCTTGAAGCTTTGGCACAAGCAATGGGATTACTTGCATTTAAAACCCATGAATTAAAAGGTGGTGAATTATTCTATTTCGCAGGTATTGATGAAGCGCGTTTCAAACGCCCAGTATTACCTGGAGATCAAATGGAATTGAACGTTCAAGTGATTAAAGAACGTCGTGGTATTACAGCATTCACGGGTATTGCAACCGTAAACGGTGAAGTAGCTTGTGAAGCCAAATTAATGTGTGCTCGTCGATAATTAAAGAAAATTAAGGGGTAAGTATGATCCACCCAAGTGCAAAAATTCACCCAACCGCGCTTGTCGCTGATGGCGCAGTTATTGGCGAAGATGTTGTTATCGGTCCTTTCTGTATTATTGAAGGGAGCGTTGAGATTAAAGCACGTACTGTTTTAAATTCTCACATTGTCGTGAAAGGCGATACCGTGATTGGTGAAGATAACCAGATTTATCAATTTGCCAGCATTGGTGAAGTAAACCAAGATTTAAAATATAAGGGCGAAGCAACAAAAACCGTTATTGGTAATGGAAACCGTATTCGCGAGCATGTGACGATTCATCGCGGCACTATCCAAGGTGGTGGTGTAACACGTATTGGTAATAACAATTTACTCATGGTGAACGTACATGTTGCCCATGACTGCCAAATCAAGAATAACTGTATCTTAGCAAATAATGCAACACTTGCTGGTCATGTTGAATTAGATGATTTCGTAATTGTTGGTGGTATGTCTGCGATTCACCAATTTGTGATCGTAGGGGCACACGTTATGCTAGGTGGTGGTTCTATGGTTAGCCAAGATGTGCCGCCTTATGTTATGGCTCAAGGTAACCATGCACAACCTTTCGGTGTTAACCTTGAAGGATTAAAACGTCGTGGTTTTGATAAACCAACCATGCACGCGATTCGTAACGTCTATAAAATGATTTACCGCAGTGGTAAAACCCTTGAAGAAGTGTTGCCTGAAATTGAACAAATTGCGCAAACAGAATCTGCAATTAGTTTCTTTGTGGAATTCTTCAAACGTTCTACTCGTGGCATTATTCGTTAATTAACGTTTCTTTTCTCGTTAAGAGAAAATGATGAATAACAAAGAGACCGCACTATGATTTGTTCAAAGTGCGGTCGTTTTTTAGGATAAATTTAATGATAAAAGAAAATCCGACTATTGCGATTATTGCCGGTGAAGTCTCTGGTGATATTCTTGGTGCAGGCCTCATTCAAGCGCTTAAACGCCACTATCCGCAAGCTAAATTTGTCGGGATTGGTGGCGAGCGAATGATTGCTCAAGGTTTTGAAAGCTTTTTTGATATGGAAGAGCTCTCGGTCATGGGGCTAGTAGAAGTCCTCAAACATTTGCCGCGATTGCTAAAAATTCGTCGTAGTATCATCGAACAACTTTCTGATATTAAACCGGATGTATTTATTGGTATTGATGCACCGGATTTTAATCTCACCGTTGAACTGAAATTAAAAGAAAAAGGGATTAAGACGATTCATTATGTGAGTCCATCTGTATGGGCTTGGCGTCAAAATCGTATTTACAAAATTGCCAAAGCAACTCATCAAGTATTGGCTTTTCTTCCTTTTGAAAAAGCTTTTTATGATCGTTTTAATGTGCCTTGCCGTTTTATTGGCCATACCATGGCGGATGCGATTCCATTAAAACCAAATAGAGCGGAAGCTTGCCAGACCTTAGGTATTGATGAAAAAGGACGTTATCTTGCCATTTTAGTGGGGAGTCGTGGCAGCGAAGTTGGATTCCTCTCAGAACCATTTTTAAAAACCGCATTATTATTAAAAGAAAAATATCCAGACTTGCAGTTTTTAGTCCCTTTAGTGAATGAAAAACGTCGCCAGCAATTTGAGGAAATAAAGGCGCAGATTGCACCTGATCTCGATATACATTTAATTGATGGTAAAGCACGCCAAGTGATGATTGCTGCTGAAGCCACTTTACTTGCTTCAGGTACGGCTGCACTTGAAGCGATGTTGTGCAAATCGCCAATGGTAGTAGGCTATCGAATGAAACCGTTCACGTATTTCTTGGCAAAACGATTAGTTAAAACAAAATATATTTCATTACCTAATTTATTAGCAGATGAAATGCTTGTGCCAGAAATGATTCAAGAAGATTGCGAACCGCAAAAATTAGCAGAGCAACTTTCGCAGTATTTGGGTGATGACGAAAGTGCGGTCAAATCTCGCAGTGTTTTGATTCAACGTTTTACTGAATTACACAAATTAATTCAATGTGATGCGGATAGTCAAGCTGCACAAGCTGTAATTGATTTATTGGAGCAAAAGCATGACTGATTTTGTGTATCCTGAAGGTTATCAATTATTTGCAGGAGTGGATGAAGTTGGCCGAGGCCCTTTAGTGGGGGCTGTTGTCACAGCCGCAGTGATCTTAGATCCGAATAAGCCGATTGCTGGTTTGGCGGATTCTAAAAAACTCAGTGAGAAAAAACGGCTTGCACTCGCAGCAGAAATTAAAGAGAAAGCCTTAGCTTGGGCAATGGGACGAGCAGAGCCAGCCGAGATTGATGAATTGAATATTCTTCATGCCTCTATGTTAGCTATGGAGCGAGCAGTAAAAGCCTTAAAAATTCAACCGCACTTAGTGTTGGTAGATGGCAATCGTATTCCGCCTAATCTTGGTTTGCCTGCGCAAGCGGTAGTGAAAGGAGATTCACTTGTGGCTGAAATTAGTGCAGCCTCTATTTTGGCAAAAGTCGCGCGCGATCAGGAAATGGAAGCGTTAGATAAAAAGTATCCAGAATATGCTTTTGCTCAACATAAAGGGTATCCGACCAAATTACACTTAGAAAAATTAGCGGAACTGGGTCCTCTACCAGAGTATCGTCGAAGTTTTTCGCCTGTGAAGAAAGCATTAGGCATGGAAGACTAGTTAGCTTGAAAGATTTTAAGATTGAATAATATAAAATGGACATTTATTGCCTTGTCTTTGATGACTATGAAACGTTAGATCTAATGGGACCTGTTGAGTTTTTAGCAAGAGTCCCTAATGTTAAACTTTACTATGTCTCTCAAGTAGGGGGATTAGTTCGTAGTAAACAAGGGTTTCATATTGAAACAGAAAAACTAGAACATTTATTGCCTCATAGTGTGTTATTAGTTGTAGGAGGGCAAGGAACTCGTCAGTTAGTAAAAGATGAACAATTTATTAATCAGCTTGGTAAGTGGATTGATGAGTCAGAGGTGTGTTTAAGTGTTTGTACAGGTTCAGCATTATTGGCTTGTACGGGGCGATTAGATAGTTTAAAAGCGACTTCTAATAAAAAATCTTTTGAATGGGTAAAACAATGTCGCCCAGCTGTAAAATGGGAACCCGTTGCAAGATGGGTGAAAGATGGCAAGTTTTACACTTCATCAGGCGTTTCTGCTGGTATGGATATGGCGCTTGGGTTTATTGCTGATTATTACGGCAGTGACTTGGCTCAAGACATTGCTAACCACACCGAATATCATTGGCAAAAAGATCCTAGTGTAGATAATTTTGCTCGAATCCATGGATATAAATAATAGATTTAGTTTTAGATTAAACAAAAGAGCGGTCAAAATTGACCGCTCTTTTTATACCTCAGCGAGATTATTTATTTAATTTCGCTTTGTAAGTTGGGTTCATTAAGTTTTCTACAGAAAGGATGTCATCCAATTGTTCTGCTGTTAATAAACTTTTTTCTAATACAACTTCACGTACGCCTTTACCGGTTTGAGCACAGATTTTACCCACTAAGTCGCCATTATGGTGACCGATAAATGGATTCAAGTAAGTCACGATACCGATTGAGTTGAATACATAGTTTTCACAAATTTCTTTGTTTACAGTAATACCGTCTACACATTTATCGCGTAAGTTCACGCAAGCATTGGTTAAGATGTCGATAGATTCAAACATTGCTTGACCAATCACTGGTTCCATTACGTTTAATTGTAATTGACCCGCTTCAGATGCGAAAGTAACGGTAGTATCGTTACCAATTACTTTAAAGCATACTTGGTTCACCACTTCTGGAATAACTGGGTTTACTTTTGCAGGCATGATAGAAGAACCCGCTTGTAATTCAGGTAAGTTAATTTCTTTAATACCTGCACGTGGACCAGAAGAGAGTAAACGTAAGTCGTTACATACTTTAGATAGTTTTACTGCGGTACGTTTTAATGCACCATGAACCATGACATAAGCACCACAGTCAGATGTTGCTTCGATTAAGTTTTCAGCTGGTACGCAAGGTAATCCAGTTACCTCAGCAAGGTGTTTTACTACTAATTCTGTATAACCTTTTGGTGTATTTAAACCAGTACCGATTGCTGTTGCACCAAGGTTGACTTCAAGGAGTAACTCAGCGGTACGTTTTAAGTTACGTACTTCTTCTTCAAGTAATACGGCAAACGCTTTAAACTCTTGACCAACAGTCATAGGTACAGCATCTTGTAATTGGGTACGACCCATTTTTAAAATTTTAGCAAATTCTTTTGCTTTATTATCGAAACCATCATGTAAGTATTGGATTTTGTCGATAAGTTTTAAAATGCTGTTATATACCGCAATACGGAAACCGGTAGGATACGCATCGTTGGTAGATTGACTAGCGTTCACGTGGTCCATTGGGTTAATAACATCATATTCACCTTTTTTATGACCAATTTTTTCAAGCGCGAGGTTAGCAACCACTTCGTTGGTATTCATATTGACAGAAGTACCCGCACCACCTTGATATACATCAGATGGGAATTGATCTAAGCATTTCCCCGTGGTAAGAATTTCATCACAAGCAGCTACAATCGCTTTTGCAATATCACTTGGAATAGCACCTAATTCACCATTCGCTAGGGCAGTTGCTTTTTTTACCATCACCATACCGCGAACAAATTCCGGTACATCAGAAATGGTTACATTAGAAATATTGAAGTTTTCAACCGCTCTTAAGGTATGGATACCCCAGTATGCATCAGCTGGCACATCACGTTCACCTAATAAATCCACTTCTTTTCTGTATTGAGTCATTTTAATCAC
This sequence comes from Haemophilus sp. HMSC066D02, assembly GCF_001810545.1. Classification (NCBI taxonomy): domain Bacteria; kingdom Pseudomonadati; phylum Pseudomonadota; class Gammaproteobacteria; order Pasteurellales; family Pasteurellaceae; genus Haemophilus; species Haemophilus sp. HMSC066D02. The sequence continues at coordinate 84,760 of NZ_KV801808.1, forward strand.
CTTTTTTGGTTGTTAATTAATTTGAGGTAATTATAGGAATTTACATAGAAAATAAATTTGACATGGATCACATTTCAAATAAGACGTATAAGAGATATTTTCATTTCTCGCATAAATTTTTTTAGGGGAAATTTATTCAGCTATATTAATTTTATGCTGATTTTAGTTGTTCAGCTATTTTCTCAAACAGTTTCTGGATGAGTTCAGCACGATGCCCAAGCACTCTAACAATAAGCCCACCTTCATTTAATTGAGAAATGCCAATAAGTAGTGATTTTTCGCTTTCCTGCTGTTTAAGTGTTTGAACGATTTGTTTAACTTCAGTTGGTGTTTTCAGCAAATTGAGATAAACCAATGAGCCTTGATGTGAAAAATCCTCCATTTGGCTTAATGCGGTCAATTTCATTTGTGCTGGTTGCCATTGAATACAATCCAATACAAGCGGTTTAGTTTGCCCATTATTTTGCAAAAGCTGAACTTTCAGATGAGAAGAAAATTGACGAAATTCAAAACGTTCATTGTTTGCTACTCGACCAATAGCCACAATCTCTCCATAAATCAGAACGCTATTAGGTTGCATATTGATGAATGTTTTTTGCTTAAATGCAGAATTCTTATGCAATACTAATGGGTGGGGCAAATAAAATAAGCGGCTATTCTCTTCAAGCTGAATGAAGGTGTTTTGTTCAGCAAAATCGCCTTCATTCATTGCCTGAACACGGGTAAAAGCCTGTGTATTTAAAGAGAGTGCGGTCGATTCTTCAAGTGTTATTTGAATATCAATATGATCCCCAGATAAGAGTCCTGGCGAAGAAGACATCTGAATAGCATTAAGTCCATTCGTCCAAGCATCCGAATAAGCAGGCAACGTCATCACTTTGAAAGGGGGAGTAGCAAAATACTCCGCAAGCTGAGTTTTACCGCTTGAAGAAAGTTTAGTTGAGAGTTTTAGCGTACTGTTCATAACCGATTAAATTTGTAAAATTCCCTTTTAAAAGAAGAGGGAAGGATGATTTATCTCACTAATGCTTTCGGCTCTTCTACATTTTTCAATAAGGCGTATTTTTCAATCCAACCAATCACACCGTCTAAATTTTCTTTCTTCATTAAGTTGGTAAAGATAAATGGTTGACCATTACGCATACGGCGCGCATCGCGTTCCATGATGCTTAAGTCAGCACCAACGAATGGCGCTAGGTCAGTTTTGTTAATCACTAATAAATCAGAACGAGTAATACCAGGACCACCTTTACGCGGGATTTTTTCACCTTGTGCGACGTCAATCACGAAAATCGTCACATCGGCTAAATCTGGGCTAAAGGTGGCCGATAAGTTATCACCGCCAGACTCAATAAAGACGATTTCTACATCAGGAAAGCGTGCAACCATTTCATCAACTGCTTCTAAGTTCATAGACGCATCTTCACGAATTGCCGTATGGGGGCAACCGCCCGTTTCCACGCCCATAATTCGCTCAGGCGGAAGTAGGCTATTTTTCGTTAAAAATTCCGCATCTTCTTGGGTATAAATATCATTGGTGATCACCGCTACGCTATAACGGCTTGCCATTTCACGAGTTAGTTTTTCAATTAACGCGGTTTTGCCTGCGCCAACAGGGCCTGCTACGCCAATTTTAATGTAGTTACGCATAATGTTCCTTTTGTTGATTATCGTAGAGGCTCATTCTTATCACCTCTGCGATATGTAAAAATTTAATAAAAAATGACCGCTCTTACGACATATAAAGTCGCGTATAAAGCACTTCATGCTGCATGGAACGAATGTCATTTGCGAGAGTTGTTGCACCCAGCCAATCAAGATTAGGCTCAAGGCTTAATTCAACAGCTTGCAAGAGCACACCACGCAAATCAAACAGAATATCTTGCCCATCCATTTGGCTGAGCGGAATGAGTTTCACTCCATTGGTAATGGTGCCGACTGCTGCATTGTAGTAGAACGCATACAAGGTATCTGCTTTGCTGAGCCCCATTGCTTGCGCTACCATCGCAAACACAATCGGGAAATAGCCTTGCGCGGTTTTATTCTGAATCGCTTGCTGAAATTGGCTCAACATTGGGTGTTGTTCATAGCGGATAAAAATTTTTAATAACCGCACACCGAGTTTAAAACTGCCTTCGCGACTTTCTCGCGCAATTTTGGTCGCAGATAGCGAATGGTCTAATTCGCACAAACGCTCAAAATCATTGGTAGCCATGGCTTCAAATGCGAGCGAAAGATAAGCGCCATCGTTATACACCCAGTTTTGCAAAAGCTGGATTTGCACATATTCTTCTAGGCTTGGTTTCGTCGAAACAACACCTTGTTGAACAAATGTTTCTAAACCGTTTGAATGGTTAAAGCCCCCGATTGGCAAAGTCGGGTCAACCAAGTGCAACAATGCGCCTAAATCTGCCAGGCTTCGGTTTAATGTTGGTGCCAATTGCCGTCTCCATGATGGTGATAGCCATGATGATCGTGCGAATGACTATGTGAATGCCCGTGCCCTTGTGCAGAATTTGCTCTTAATGCTTGGCTTAAACGACGTTCCGCTTTTCGTGGATGAAATCCTGCCGCTTGTAACCATTCAAACATCGGCTTATCGTAAGGCAATGTTACTTCATCGCCATCTAAAAACAGCGGCGAATGTTTATTGCCTATTTCATAACAAGCTCGAGCCATTTCAGGCAAGGTTTTCGGCGATAGCACAATCACTTCACTCGGTAAAATTTCAATTGCAATCACTAATTCATCGCTGATAAAAACCACATCATCGTGTTTTAAACGTTGTCCTTCTTTTAGCAAGCGAAAGGCAACTTCGCGCCCCGTATTTGTGGTTTTGCGTAAAATATTGCGCTCACTTTCATACCACTGCAATGCCACACGTTCAATGGTTTGATGGGTAATTTTGCCTTCAGCTTGAAGGCTAGTTAAATCGCCTAAAATGGTATCCATAATAGGCAGAATGGGGTTGAGGATTTTCATATTTATAAATTCGAAAGTAGTGCGTGTATGACACGCACTGTCTTTATTATTGAATAGCGTGTATTTTTATTAGAACATAAAATATCGTTGTCCTAATGGCACCGTATCCACGGGTTCGCAGGTAATTAACTCACCATCTACACGTACTTCATAACGTTCTGGATCCACCGTAATTTCAGGCGTAGCATTGTTGTGAACGAGATCTTTTTTACCCACGCGGCGGCACCCTTTCACGGCAATGGTTTCTTTGTGTAAACCGAATTTTGCACGAATATCGGCTTTTTTAGCGGCTTGGGAAACAAAGAATACCGCTGTTTGTGCTGTTGCTAAGCCTTGTGCACCGTACATTGGACGATAGAACACCGGTTGTGGGGTTGGAATAGAGGCATTTGGATCGCCCATTTTTGCGTAGCTGATAAAGCCTTTTTTAATCACCACTTCCGGTTTAACCCCAAAGAACATTGGTTTCCATAACACGATATCTGCGATTTTACCCACTTCTAACGAACCGATATGATCCGAAATACCATGTGCAATTGCTGGATTAATGGTGTATTTCGCAATGTAGCGTTTAATGCGGAAGTTATCGTTTCCTTCATTACCTAACTCACCACGTTGCATTTTCATTTTATCTGCCGTTTGCCATGTACGAATAACGACTTCGCCAATACGTCCCATTGCCTGAGAATCTGAACTCATAATTGAGAAGACGCCCATATCATGCAAAATATCTTCTGCTGCAATAGTTTCAGGACGAATACGGCTATCGGCAAAAGCTACGTCTTCCGGCACTCGTTTATCTAAGTGATGGCAAACCATCAACATATCTAAATGCTCATCAATAGTGTTTTTAGTAAACGGACGAGTCGGGTTGGTTGAAGCTGGCAATACGTTTGGATACATAGCCGCTTTAATGATGTCAGGCGCATGACCGCCACCAGCGCCTTCCGTGTGGAAGGTGTGAATCACACGTCCATCAATCGCTTTCATGGTATCTTCTAAAAAGCCACTTTCATTTAGCGTGTCGGTATGAATTGCCACTTGAATATCCATTTCATCTGCCACTTTTAAGGCAGAATCAATTACTGCAGGCGTAGCACCCCAGTCTTCGTGGATTTTTAAGCCTAATGCACCCGCTTCAATTTGTTCGCGTAGCGGATCTAACGTTGAACAGTTTCCTTTGCCGAAAAAGCCCACGTTGACTGGTAAAGCTTCTGCCGCTTGGAACATACGTTCCATATACCATGCGCCGGGTGTACAAGTAGTCGCGTGAGTACCATCAGCCGGGCCCGTTCCGCCACCAATTAACGTGGTAACACCGCTCTCAATCGCATGTTGTGCTTGTTGCGGACAAATAAAGTGAATGTGCGTATCAATACCGCCAGCGGTCGCAATTAAATGTGCGCCATTATGTACTTCCGTGCTAGCACCGATAATCATGTTTGGCGTGACGTTATCCATGGTGTCAGGGTTACCTGCTTGTCCGATACCAACAATACGACCATCGCGAATACCAATATCGGCTTTGATAATGCCTAATTTGGGATCAATGATCATCACATTGGTAATCACAAAATCCAATACATTTGGATTATCGCGAGTTGCCGTACCACTTTGCGCCATGCCGTCGCGTACACTTTTACCGCCACCAAATTTACACTCATCACCTTTGGTCAGGAAATCTTGTTCAATGGTTGCCCATAAATTGGTATCACCTAAACGGACTTTATCGCCAACGGTTGGGCCATAAGTTGCTACATATTGCGCTCTTGAAATTGTTAATGCCATCTTGCCCTACCTTATAATTTGCCATCAATTTGATTATGGAAGCCGTAAATAGTTTGCGAGCCACCAAAAGCCACTAACTCAACTGATTTCACTTCACCCGGTTCAAAACGTACTGCATTGCCGGATGGAACATTTAATCGCATTCCACGCGCTAAAGTGCGGTCAAATTTAAGGGCATTATTGGTTTCAAAGAAATGGTAATGGGAACCGACTTGAATTGGGCGGTCGCCTGAATTGGTTACTTCGATTGTGACGGTTTTTCTGCCAACATTGGCAATAATATCGCCTTCAGCTAATTGGTATTCACCTGGGATCATTTTTAATTCCTTAGTTGTAAATTTTTTCCGATTTTTAACCGCTTGTACTTATTATCTAATCGGATTGTGTACGGTAACAAGCTTCGTGCCATCTGGGAAAGTTGCTTCAATTTGTACTTCATTAACCATCTCAGCGACGCCTTCCATCACATCTTCAATAGTGAGCAACGTTGCACCATATTGCATGACTTCCGCCACACTCATACCATCTCTCGCTGCTTCTTGTAAATGACTTGCAATGTACGCGATTGTTTCAGGATAGTTTAATTTTAAGCCACGCGCTTTACGTTTTGCGGCTAGCTCACCGGCTAAAAAGAGCATCAATTTCTCTTGTTCTCTTGATGTTAAATGCATATTGTTATTCCTTTTCTTGTTTATTATGCAAGATGAGCCGAATTTTACGTAAAAAACGACAGAATAGGAAAAATATTTTATTCAATTTTTTTTATAATCCCCCTTGAAATCATAAAAAACCTCCTTATATAGGGAGTGCGTTAACTAATTTTTAAGAAGGAAATTAATCATGAATATTCGTCCTTTACACGATCGTGTAATCATTAAACGTGAAGAAGTAGAAACTCGTTCAGCTGGCGGTATCGTATTAACCGGTTCAGCGGCGACTAAATCAACCCGTGCGAAAGTATTAGCAGTGGGTAAAGGTCGTATTTTGGAAAATGGTACTGTTCAACCTTTAGATGTGAAAGTTGGCGATACAGTTATTTTCAATGATGGTTATGGCGTGAAAAGTGAAAAAATCGATGGTGAAGAAGTGTTAATCATTTCTGAAAACGACATTTTGGCGATTGTTGAATAATTTAAATTAAGGAAAAAAGAAAATGGCAGCAAAAGACGTAAAATTTGGTAACGATGCACGCGTAAAAATGCTTAAAGGCGTGAATGTATTAGCAGATGCAGTAAAAGTGACCCTTGGCCCTAAAGGTCGTAATGTCATTTTAGATAAATCATTTGGTGCGCCAACCATCACTAAAGATGGTGTATCTGTCGCACGTGAAATTGAATTAGAAGATAAATTTGAAAATATGGGTGCGCAAATGGTGAAAGAGGTTGCCTCTAAAGCCAATGATGCAGCCGGTGACGGTACAACGACCGCGACAGTTCTTGCTCAAGCTATCGTAAATGAAGGCTTAAAAGCTGTGGCGGCAGGTATGAACCCAATGGATTTAAAACGCGGTATCGATAAAGCGGTAAGTGAGGTTGTTTTTGAGCTTAAAAATTTATCTAAACCTTGCGAAACTTCTAAAGAAATTGAGCAAGTGGGTACAATTTCAGCTAACTCAGACAGTATTGTGGGTCAATTAATTGCTCAAGCAATGGAAAAAGTGGGTAAAGAAGGCGTGATTACTGTAGAAGACGGTACAGGTCTTGACGATGAATTAGCCGTTGTGGAAGGGATGCAATTCGATCGTGGTTACTTATCACCTTATTTCATCAACAAACCAGAAACAGCAACTGTTGAATTGGACAACCCATACATTCTTTTAGTGGATAAAAAAGTATCAAACATTCGCGAATTACTTCCAGTATTAGAAGGTGTAGCGAAGGCAGGTAAACCATTATTAATTATCGCTGAAGATATCGAAGGTGAAGCACTTGCAACCTTAGTAGTGAACACTATGCGTGGTATCGTGAAAGTGGCAGCAGTAAAAGCGCCAGGTTTTGGTGATCGTCGTAAAGCAATGTTACAAGATATTGCGATCTTAACAGCAGGTACCGTGATTTCTGAAGAAATCGGTATGGAGCTTGAAAAAGCAACATTAGAAGATTTAGGTCAAGCAAAACGTGTTGTCATCAACAAAGATAACACCACGATTATCGATGGTGTGGGTGATGAAGCACAAATCAAAGGTCGCGTAGCGCAAATTCGTCAACAAATCGAAGAATCAACGTCTGATTATGACAAAGAAAAACTTCAAGAACGCGTAGCTAAACTTGCTGGCGGTGTGGCTGTAATCAAAGTAGGTGCAGCAACTGAAGTTGAAATGAAAGAGAAAAAAGATCGTGTGGATGATGCATTACACGCAACTCGTGCAGCGGTAGAAGAAGGTATCGTTGCGGGTGGTGGTGTTGCATTAGTTCGTGCTGCAACTAAAGTCGCAGCAACCTTAAAAGGTGATAATGAAGAACAAGATGTAGGTATCAAACTTGCATTACGTGCAATGGAAGCGCCACTTCGTCAAATCGTCACCAACGCAGGTGAAGAAGCATCGGTTGTGGCAAGTGCGGTTAAAAATGGCGAAGGAAACTTTGGTTATAACGCAGGTACTGAACAGTACGGCGATATGATCGAAATGGGTATTTTAGATCCAACTAAAGTCACTCGTTCTGCGTTACAATTCGCGGCTTCTGTAGCGGGCTTAATGATCACTACAGAATGTATGGTGACCGATCTTCCAAAAGATGATAAAGCCGATTTAGGTGCTGCCGGCATGGGCGGTATGGGAGGCATGGGCGGAATGATGTAATTCCCCTTCGCAAAAGAAAGTGCGATCGTTTTTCTTTATAGAAATGCGATCGCATTTTTATTTGTGTGGTGCTACACTTTAATGGTTTTCGATGATTTTATAGGTATAACAATGACAATTTCCCAAACTGAACTTAATCAACAACTCAAATCTGCCGGTATTGGTATTAATGCAACTGAATTACATGGCTTTTTGAGCGGCTTAATTTGTGGTGGACTGAAAGATCAAAGCTGGTTACCGCTTTTATATCAATTCAGTAACGATAACCACGCCTATCCAACCGCATTAATTCAGCCAATTACCGAAATCTATGAACAGATTGGTAAAACCTTAGGGGATGTAGAAGGGTTTGATTTTGAATTGGGATTAACCGAAGATGAGAGCGTGTTTGCTCGCGCAGACAGCCTATCAGACTGGGCAAACCAATTTTTATTGGGTTTAGGGCTTGTTCAGACTGAATTGGGTAAAGAAAAAGGCGAAATTGGCGAAGCGGTAGATGATTTACAAGATATTTGCCAGCTCGGTTATGAAGAAGATGATGACGAAGAAGAGCTTGCCGAAGCCTTAGAAGAAATTATTGAATATGTTCGCACCATTGCGATGTTGTTTTACACCCATTTCAACGATGATGCACAAGAAATAAAACCGATATTACATTAAAAGGAGCGAAACATGGATCTCGCATACGTGGCGGCATTACCGCAAGAGGAATTTACAGAACGTCGTCAAAAAGTATTCGCACAAATGCAGCCAAATTCTGCCTTGTTGCTATTTTCCGAAATTGAAAAACGTCGTAATAACGACTGTGATTTTCCTTTCCGTCAAGACAGTTACTTTTGGTATTTGACGGGTTTTAATGAACCCAATGCCGCGTTGTTATTGATTAAAACGGAAGATGCGGAAAAGACAGTGGTATTTCTTCGTCCGCGAGATCCTTTACTTGAGACATGGAATGGTCGTCGATTAGGTGTTGAGCGCGCACCGCAAAAACTCAATGTCGATGAAGCCTATTCTATTGATGATTTCAAAACTGAATTTCCAAAATTAACGGAAAAATTGACCGCACTTTATCATGTGGCAGATCGTCATCCTTGGGGCGATAAATTATTAGCTGAAAGTGCGGTGAAATTTTACGCTGTTTTTGATTGGCAGCCGATGTTAAGTGAAATGCGCTTAATTAAATCACCAAATGAAATTCGCTTAATGCAGCAAGCAGGACAGATTACGGCATTTGGGCATATTAAGGCGATGCAAGTAACTCATCCAAATCGTTTTGAATATGAAATTGAAAGCGAAATTCTGCATGAATTTAATCGTCATGGGGCAAGATTCCCGTCTTACAATTCCATTATTGCCGGGGGCGATAATGCCTGTATTTTGCACTACACCGAAAATGATCAATCATTAAAAGATGGCGATCTTGTGTTGATTGATGCAGGGTGTGAGTTTGCTATGTATGCAGGCGATATCACGCGTACGTTCCCAGTGAATGGTCAATTTACTCAGCCACAACGTGAGATTTATGAATTAGTGTTAAAAGCACAAAAACGTGCGATTGAGCTATTAGTGCCAGGTAATTCAATTAAACTGGCAAATGACGAAGTGATTCGTATTAAGACTCAAGGCTTGGTGGATTTAGGTATTCTGAAAGGGGATGTAGATAAGCTGATTGAAGAAAAAGCCTATCGCCAATTTTATATGCATGGTTTAGGCCATTGGCTTGGCTTGGATGTGCACGATGTTGGTCGCTATGATGATGATCGTAGCCGTACGCTTGAAGTGGGGATGATCATCACTGTTGAGCCAGGTATTTATATTTCAGAAGAGGCGGATGTGCCAGCGCAATATAAAGGCATTGGTGTGCGTATTGAGGATAACTTGCTAATGACAGAATATGGCAATAAAAATCTGACTGCAGCGGCTCCAAAAGAAATTGATGACATTGAGAATTTAATGAAAAATTGAGAAGAATTCTCAAAATTGTGATCTAGTGCAAGTTTTTTGTGCAGTTAAGGTGCTAATATACAGTTAGATAAAAAAGACCAATCAAATCAGTAAGGAGTCGATTATGTACAAACACGTTTTAGTTGCGGTAGATCTTTCTGACGAAAGTGAATTTCTACTCAAAAAAGCCGTGGGAATTGCAAAACGTAATGATGCGCAACTTTCCATTATTCATGTAGATGTAAACTTCTCGGATCTCTATACTGGTTTAATTGATGTCAATATGTCATCAATGCAAGATAGAATCTCGAGCGAAACCCAAAAGGCGCTAATTAATTTAGCGGAACATGCTGGTTATCCAATAAAAGAAAAATTGAGCGGTAGCGGTGATTTAGGTCAAGTTTTGACGGACGCTATTGATCAGTATGATGTAGATCTACTAGTGACAGGTCATCACCAAGATTTCTGGAGTAAATTAATGTCTTCAACACGTCAAGTGATGAATACCATTAAAATTGATATGTTGGTTGTGCCACTTCGCGACGAATAGTGATCAAAAATTATTTTTAGCCCTATTAAAATAACGTAAATTGTAACCGCACTTCTCAATTAATGCAGTAGAGTGCGGTTTTCTTTTTTAAGATCAGTGAAAAAGCCTTTTTCTCTAGGTTAAAATATGCAAGAATAGTAAGCTTTTTTATAAATCGTGATCGAGATAGAGACACAAGGTTTTATCAATGAAAACAACAGCAGAAATTAGACAGTCATTCCTTGATTTTTTCCATAGCAAGGGGCATCAGGTCGTCGCAAGTAGTTCACTTGTGCCTGAAAATGATCCGACATTGCTTTTCACTAATGCCGGTATGAACCAATTTAAAGACGTGTTCCTTGGTATGGACAAACGTCCTTACTCACGTGCGACAACTGCACAACGTTGCGTGCGCGCAGGTGGTAAGCATAATGACTTAGAAAACGTCGGTTATACGGCGCGTCACCATACTTTCTTTGAAATGCTTGGCAACTTCAGCTTTGGCGACTATTTCAAACATGATGCAATTAATTTTGCGTGGGAGTTCTTAACCTCTCCACAATGGCTCGGGTTACCAAAAGAAAAATTATGGGTAACCGTGTATGAAACCGATAATGAAGCTTATGATATTTGGCATAAAGAAGTCGGTGTGCCAGCAGAGCGTATTATTCGTATCGGTGATAACAAAGGCGCGCCTTATGCATCAGATAACTTCTGGGCAATGGGTGACACAGGTCCTTGTGGTCCATGTACTGAAATTTTCTACGATCACGGTGATCACATTTGGGGTGGGCCTCCAGGCTCACCAGAAGAAGATGGTGACCGCTATATCGAAATTTGGAACGTGGTATTCATGCAATTTAACCGTCAAGCAGACGGTACAATGGAAAAATTACCACGTCCATCGGTTGATACCGGGATGGGTTTAGAGCGTATTTCTGCTGTATTACAGCACGTAAACTCTAACTATGAGATCGATATTTTCCAAAAATTAATTGCAAAAACAGCAGAAATAGTAGGAACAACAGATTTAACTAATAAATCATTACGCGTAATTGCTGACCACATTCGTTCTTGTGCATATTTAATTGCAGATGGTGTGATTCCATCAAACGAAGGTCGTGGTTATGTATTACGTCGTATTATTCGTCGTGCAGTGCGTCATGGCCACTTGTTAGGGGCAAAAGAAGCCTTCTTCTATAAACTTGTGCCAACCTTAATTGAAGTCATGGCGGAAGCTGGCAAAGAAGTTAAAGAAAAACAAGCCAATGTCGAAAAATTACTTCGTTTAGAAGAAGAACAATTTGCTCGTACATTAGAGCGCGGATTAAGCTTATTAGATGATGCGCTAGCTCAAGTGAAAGATGGTGTGTTATCAGGTGAAGTAGCCTTTAAACTTTATGATACTTATGGCTTCCCACTTGATTTAACTGCAGACGTATGTCGTGAGCGTGATATTGCAATTGATGAAGCAGGTTTTGAGCGTGAAATGGAAGCACAACGTTTACGCGCACAATCTGCAAGCCAATTCGGCATGGATTACAACAATGTTATTCGTGTAGAAGGTGAAACGAAATTTGAAGGTTATACTGAATCAGAATCTTTAGCCAAAGTGACCGCACTTTTCCATGATGGTAAATCAGTAGAGAGTATTACTGCAGGCCAAAGCGCTGTGGTAATTTTAGAAAACACTCCATTTTATGCAGAATCGGGTGGCCAAATTGGTGACAGTGGTTATTTAACCTCTCAAGGTATTCAGTTTAATGTAAAAGATACTCAAAAATATGGTCAAGTATTTGGTCATATTGGTGAGTTAGAACAAGGCAGTTTAAAAGTCGGACAAACAGTCAATGCGGTTGTGGATGCAGCAAGACGTCATCAAACGTCACTTAACCATTCTGCAACACACTTATTACACGCCGCATTGCGTCAAGTTTTAGGTCACCATGTAGTGCAAAAAGGATCATTAGTATCCGATACAGCATTACGTTTTGACTTTGCTCATCCGGAAGCGATTACCAAAGCACAGCTTAACGAAATTGAAACGTTGGTAAACCAAAAAGTACGTGAGAATTATGTGGTTCAAACGGACGTAATGGATATCGAAGCGGCAAAAGCAAAAGGTGCAATGGCGCTATTCGGTGAAAAATATGCTGATGTGGTACGTGTTTTAACAATGGGTGATTTCTCCGTTGAACTTTGTGGTGGCATTCATGCTAAACGTACTGGTGATATCGGTTTATTTAAAATTGTGGCGGAAACTGCAGTTGCAGCAGGTGTTCGTCGTATTGAAGCGGTAACGGGTGAAAATGCAATTAATTGGTTACATAATCAACAACGCATTCTTGCTCAAAGTGCAGATTTATTTAAATCTGACGTTAATACCCTTGTTGAGAAAATTCAGCAACTTCAAGATAAAGCGAAGAAAGCAGAAAAAGAATTACAAGGATTAAAAGAAAAAGCCGCAATGCAAGCGGGGTCCGATTTAGTGAAAAGTGCGGTTAAAATTAATGATGTTTCTGTAATCGTACATCAACTAGACGGAATTGAAACTAAATCGTTACGTGTGATGGTTGATGATTTAAAAAATCAACTTGGTTCAGGCGTAATTGTATTTGCATCTATTTTAGATGATAAAGTCAACCTCGTCGTTGGCGTAACAAGCGATTTAACTACTAAAGTGAAGGCTGGCGAGCTAGTGAATTTAATGGCTCAGCAAGTTGGTGGGAAAGGCGGTGGTCGCCCTGATATGGCAATGGCAGGAGGCTCCCAACCAGAAAATGTGAATCTAGCATTAACTGTCGCACAAAACTGGTTAAGCAATAATCTGTAGTACAAGCAGGTCGGTGGGATGCCGATCTTTACTTGATTGATAGGGATATCTAATAAATGCAAACTAAGGAGATAAAAGATGTTAATCTTAACTCGAAAAGTTGGCGAAAGTGTTCTCATTGGAGACGATATTTCTATCACGGTTTTGAGTGTACGTGGAAACCAAGTCAAACTCGGTGTGCAAGCGCCTAAAGAAGTATCCGTTCACCGAGAGGAAATTTACCAACGAATTCTGCAGTCAAAAGATGAACATATAGATGGGGCATCTTAGACCAACGAGTTTTATGAATGTTTTACATTCTATTTATAATTTAATTAACGTTTTTCAAAAAATTAAACCCATTGGTTTGCAAGATTTTAAATAACGGAAATTTGAGTTATAAAGGTAGAGAAGGAACTTTTCCAACTTAAATCTATCAAAATTTAATAAATAATGACCGCACTTTTAGTATAGAAGTGTGGTCATTCCATATTAAAACAAAAAGGAAAATCAATGAAAGTTATTATTCCCGTAGCTGGTTTAGGTACTCGTATGTTGCCAGCAACAAAAGCAATTCCAAAAGAAATGTTAACGCTTGTGGATAAACCACTGATTCAATATGTTGTGAATGAGTGTGTGGCTGCTGGTATTAAAGAAATCGTATTAGTCACACATTCTTCTAAAAATGCGATTGAAAACCACTTTGATACGTCTTTTGAGTTGGAAACTATGCTTGAGAAGCGTGTTAAACGTCAGCTTCTAGAAGAGGTGCGTTCTATTTGCCCTAAAGATGTAACCATCATGCACGTTCGTCAAGGGAATGCGAAAGGTTTAGGTCATGCGGTGTTATGTGGTCGTCCAGTTGTTGGAAACGAGCCGTTTGCTGTGGTGTTACCTGATGTGCTTTTAGCAGATTTTACGGCAAATCAAAAGAAAGAAAATCTTTCAGCAATGATTAAACGTTTTAAAGAAACACAAGCAAGCCAAATTATGGTAGCGCCTGTTGCCGCTGATGAAGTGAGTAGCTATGGTATTGCTGATTGTGGTGGCGTAGAATTAAAAGGTGGTGACAGCGTTAAAATTAACAGTATTGTTGAAAAACCATCTGTTGAAGAGGCACCATCAAATCTTGCCGTTGTAGGTCGTTATGTGTTCTCTGCTGCGATTTGGGATTTATTAGAAAGAACACCTGTTGGCGTGGGCGATGAAATCCAATTAACGGATGCGATCGATATGCTTATTGAGAAAGAGACTGTTGAAGCATTCCACATGACAGGTAGAAGCTTTGACTGTGGTGACAAGATTGGCTATATGGAAGCTTTTGTAGAATATGGTCTTCGTCATGATAAGTTAGGTAAAGAGTTTAAAGCTTTCCTAAAAGATCTTGTAAAAACCTTATAATTGACTGAAACCGCCGAAAGGTGGTTTTTATTTATATATTTGGATTACACAATATAAAAGATAAAAAAAGAAGGCATCTAATGATGCCTTCTTCTTTCTCTATGAAACGAAACCTTAGTTATTTTTCGCTAATAAAGTGCGGTAGATAATACCACCTAAAATACCACCGATAATTGGCGCAACCCAGAATAACCATAATTGGTCGATTGCCCAAAAACCTTGGAATACTGCAACTGCAGTACTACGAGCCGGGTTTACAGAGGTATTTGATACAGGAATGCTGATTAAGTGGATTAAAGTTAAACCTAAACCAATTGCGATTGGCGCAAAACCTGCAGCTGCATTTTTATGCGTTGAACCCATGATGATTAATAAGAAGAATGCAGTCAATAATACTTCCGCTACGAATACCGCTTCTAAGGAATAACCTTCAGGCGAATGCTCACCGTAACCATTAGATGCAAAACCTGCAGTCACATCAAAGCCAGCTTTACCTGATGCGATAAGATAAAGTGCAGCACCGGCTACTAAACCACCAACTACTTGAGAAACGATGTATGGAAGAGCATCTTTCGCAGAGAAACGACCGCCTGCCACTAAACCAAGTGTTACAGCTGGGTTAAAGTGACCACCAGAAATGTGACCTACAGCGTAAGCCATGGTTAATACGGTTAAACCGAAGGCAAATGCAACGCCCACATAACCGATACCAAGGTTGACAGAAGCGGCAAAAATTGCGCTACCACAACCACCGAAAACTAACCAAAATGTGCCGAAGAATTCAGCAAAAAGTTTTTTTGACATAATAGACCTCAATATTAAATATGTCGTTATTTCAAATAACAATAATGTATTGCGAATGCAACAGGCATTTAGTCAAAGATAAGGGGTTTTGGTTCTGCAAATTATTGTAAATGTTTGTAAGTAAATGTAAGGGAAATAGCATGCTATACTTTTAGCCGTCTAGATTGTCATTTTGCTTATTTTTCATTAAAATACGGATAAATTATCAGGTTATTTAAGGTGCATTATGGCAAACTGGGATGGCAAATATATTAGCCCTTATGCAGAGCATGGCAAAAAGAGCGAACAGGTCAAAAAAATTACCGTTTCTATTCCAATTAAAGTATTGGAAATTTTGACGAATGAGCGTACGCGTCGTCAGTTGAAAAGTTTGCGCCATGCAACAAATAGTGAATTGCTTTGTGAGGCATTCTTACATGCTTTTACTGGTCAGCCATTACCGACTGATGCAGATTTAATGAAAGAGCGTCATGATGAGATTCCTGAAAATGCCAAAGAAATCATGCGCGATTTGGGTATTGATCCTGAAAGCTGGGAATATTAATTTATCCTTTTAATCCTTCTAAAATACTGCATTCAGGGCAATCATTGCCCTGACAAGCGTTATGCCATCGTTCCAATTCCTCTACCATTTTTTGCAAGTGATGAATTTGCTCATTCAATGTTTTAATATGCTGCGTAGTGAGTGCTTTAACTTCTCGGCTACTACGATTGGGATTATCCTGTAATTGCAAAAGTTGGTGAATTTGTTGGAGTGAAAACCCTACATCTCGATAGTGGCGAATAAAACGTAATCGCTCTAAATCCTTTTCTTCATAATGACGATAACCGGAAAGGCTTCTTTGTGCAGGCTTTAATAAGCCAGACTTCTCATAATCTCGAATTTGTTTACTTGATAAACCCACTAATTTTGCCACTTCACTAATGTTCATAAAAAATCCTTGACCTTAACCTTATGTTAAGGTTTATAGTAAGCTTAATTTCAATCTATATCAATAATTAAGGAGTAAATATGAAATCAATTACATTACATGTAACAGGAATGACTTGTGGTGGTTGTGTGAAAAGCGTCACAAGAGTGTTGGAAGAGCTTAATGGCGTAGAAAAAGCTGTTGTAACACTTGATGACGGTAAAGCGGTGATTACCTTTGATGAAAGTGCGGTTAGTATTGCACAATTAATTGAAACAATTGAAGAGGCAGGTTTTGATGCAACAGAATAAAAAAATAGTCATTCAAATCGAGGGGATGACCTGCCAATCCTGTGCTAATCGGATTGAGAAAGTATTGAATCGAAATGATTTTGTCTCTGACGCGGGCGTGAATTTTGCGGCAGAGGAAGCGCATGTCGTATTTGATTCATCTCAGGCTTCAGAACAAGATATTTTGACAATTATTCAAAAAGCGGGATATAAGGGCATTCTAAAGCAAAATGTGCTGCCTAGCGCACCTAATGAAACGAAGATTAGTCCGCGTTTATGGTTGCTTTTGTTCATTAACATTCCTTTTTTAATCGGAATGAGCGGGATGATGTTTAATCATCATTCTTGGATGATACCACCAATGTGGCAATTTGTTCTTGCGAGCATTGTGCAACTTTGGTTAGCCATTCCTTTTTATAAAGGTGCGATTGGTAGTATTCGAGGTGGTTTGGCCAATATGGATGTACTCGTGAGTACTGGTACGTTGGTGATTTATCTCTATTCGGTCTTTATGCTGTTTTATTATCAGTCAATGGGGCATGATGGCGCATCTCATGTCTATTTTGAAGTATCGGTGATGGTCATCGGTTTCGTCAGCCTTGGGAAATTTCTTGAGGAAAGAACGAAGAAACAAAGCTTAAACAGTTTAGGGCTATTATTACAACTCACCCCAAAACAAGTCAGTGTTCAACGTGAAAATCGTTGGGAAACGATTCCTCTCGATCAAGTAAAAATAGGCGATATTTTACGAGCTAATCAAGGTGAACGTATTGCAGCTGATGGCGTAGTTGAACAGGGGAGTGGTTGGTGCGATGAGAGTCATTTAACCGGTGAATCTCACCCATTAGAAAAAATGTCTCAAAGCCCTGTGCTTGCAGGGGCAATGGTGACACAAGGTAGTCTTATTTATCGAGCTAATCAACTCGGACAGCAAACGCTATTGGGCGATATGATGAAAGCGCTTTCCGAGGCGCAAGGTACAAAAGCGCCTATTGCTCGTTTTGCTGACAAAGTTTCAGCTGTATTTGTGCCTACCGTGTTATTGATTTCCGTAATGACATTTGGATTAACCTGGTGGATAAAAGGAGATTGGGTAACCGCTTTAATTCATGCGGTTGCTGTGTTAGTCATTGCCTGTCCTTGTGCATTAGGGCTTGCCACACCTGCTGCCATAATGGTGGGAATGGGGAAAGCAGTCAATGCAGGGATTTGGTTTAAAGATGCGGCATCTATGGAAGAGGCGGCGCATGTGGATACGGTGGTATTAGATAAAACAGGAACGATAACTCAAGGAGAGCTCAAAATTGCCGCTGTTTGGCAACCACAAAGTGCGGTCTATTCTGAGGAAGATTTGTATCGTATTGCAGCTTCCGTTGAGCAAAATGCCAATCATCCTTTAGCTAAAGCGATAGTCCTGGCTGCGCAGGAAAAATCACTTGAAATTCCGACCGCACTTTCAGTTCATTCAGAAGTGGGGCAGGGTATATCTGCTCACATTGAAGGAGTTGGTTTGGTTAAAGTCGGTAAGCCGACTTATTGTGAATTAACCTTACCAGATAATATACCCCAAATTTGGCAAATCGCGAGTGTTGTTGCGGTATCTGTAGATAACAGTCCAATCGGTGCATTTGCGCTAGCAGACAGTCTAAAAGAGGATAGTTTGCAAGCGATTCAACGCTTACACCAACATAATATTGATGTGGTGATGATGAGTGGTGATCAACAATCTGTCGTTGATTATGTTGCCCAGCAAGTAGGTGTGAAAACTGCACAGGGTAATTGCAGTCCACGTGACAAAGCGGCTTATATTGAGAGATTACGTCAGCAAGGCAAAGTGGTCGCAATGGTTGGTGATGGTGTGAATGATGCACCAGCATTAGCAATGGCTAACGTAAGCTTTGCGATGAAATCGGGTTCTGATGTTGCAGAACAAACTGCATCGGCGACACTCATGCAGCATTCGGTGGATCAGTTAGTTGATGGATTAATGATTTCCAGAGCAACATTAAAGAATATAAAACAAAATTTATTCTTTGCCTTGATTTATAATGTACTAGGTATTCCACTTGCGGCATTAGGCTACTTAAGTCCTGTTTTAGCAGGGGCAGCGATGGCAATGAGTTCGCTTTCGGTGCTATTCAATGCATTGCGGTTAAAACGAGTGAAAATTAAATAAGAAAAAGGCGATATGAAAATATCGCCTTTTATTTTTGGATTAATGTTGTTTCCATAATGGGAGTTGAATCGTGACGGCAAGTCCACCTAAGTTACTGGATTCTGCCCATACTTTTCCATTGTGTTCATTCACTACATTATAGACAATTGTTAAACCTAGTCCTGTTCCGCCAGTGGCTCGTGTTCTGGTTTCATCAACTCGATAGAATGGTTTAAAGATTTTATCAAATTCTTCTGGTGGTAATCCCAAGCCATTATCATCTACTCGAATTTGCAGACAATTATCATCCTGTTCATTTTTATGTAAATCAATGGTTAAGAAAATACGATCTTTCGTGTATTTCAATGCATTTCGAATGATATTTTCAATCGCACTGGTGAGCAAACTTAGGTTGCCATAAATCATATGTTTTTCAGGATGTAAAATAGAAATATTGATATCGCAGGTAATATGGCGCTGCTCAGCTTCAAATAAGGCATCTTTTATCACATCATCCCAAAGCTGATTAATAGGGAATAAATTATGCTCCATTTGAGAATGCATTTGTTGACGAGAAATGAGTAACAACTCGCTAATCATTTTGTCCATTCGTTGGATTTCTTTCTCAATGCGTTTAACTGGCTCAATATCACCCGTTTGATGGCGAACCAAGGCTGTGGAAAGTTGTAAACGTGTCAGTGGTGTTTTTAATTCATGAGAAATAGAGGAGAGTAGATTGTGTTGATTAGAAATGAGATTATCAATCGCAATCGACATCTTGTTAAAGCTTTGACCTACTTCTCGTAATTCTGATGGACCATGATTTGCTAATTCATTATCAACTTTAAAGTTTCCTAATGCCACGCTATTAGCCGCCTTTTGTAAATTAGTAATCGGTTTGACGATAGTATGTGTAAACCACCAAAGTAAAGGCGTTGTAATAATTAAGGTTAAGAGTAATAAGACCCAGGGATGGTCAAGCATATACCGTAGAATTTCTTGTTGGCCGTTTGCACGAGATACAAAGAATAATTCGGAGGATTGTTCAGCGTCACCAATATAGACTTTAAAAGGTCCTGCAATTTGAATATCTTTAAAGGTTTTACGTTGTGGTTGGGCAAAGTTACTTGACTCTTGTGCGAACTGAGCAATATGCATTCTTTCTTCGCCTAAAGCGCCGAAGATTTCTTTTTCCGGCGTCATGATAACAGGACGAGCTGAGTCGAATTTATCAGTTGGAAGCACAGGAACGCCTGCGAGGATACCATTGATTCTATTGTTACGAATCGATTCGACGAGTTTCTTTTGATAGCTCGATATTTCATTTTGATTTAAATCTGAGTATAAGCGGCTATCAAAATAAGGGAGGGCAACCAAAAGCGCGGTCATGGCAAAGAATGCTAACCAAAAGACAGTGAATGTGCGTATAGTGAGCTGATTTAAGCTGAATTTCTTAATAAGCATTATTCACAAACCAATAAATAACCACGACCACGTAGCGTTTTCAGCCATGGTAAGCCATTGTCTCTTTCTGGAAGTTTTTTGCGCAAGTTTGACATATGCATATCAATCGAGCGATCGAAAGGAGAAAGGTGTTTGCCAAGCACATTCATACTTAATTCTTCACGAGAGACAATTTGTCCCGGACGAAGTATGAGTTTGTGGAGTAGTGCAAATTCAGAGCCAGTTAGACCGAGATCTTGGCCTTTATAAGAGGCTTGCTGAAGACCAGAGTGAAGCACTAAGCCAGCAAATTCCAATGTATTTTCTTCAGATGGAAGTGTGGTCGAATTTTGTGTTTCTTTTTCTGATGGAGCGGCACGACGCAAAATAGCCTTAATACGGGCAACCAATTCACGATCGTTAAATGGTTTTGGCAAATAATCATCGGCACCAAGTTCTAAGCCCAACACACGATCGATTTCTTCACCACGTGCAGTAAGCATCATTACAGGGACGTTTGATGTTTGACGAATTTTCTTGAGTGTTTCAATGCCGTTTAATACAGGCATCATGACATCCAATAAAACTAACTGGTGACTTGAATTTAACTTGTCTAATGCTTCTTGACCATTATTTGCAATTTCGACTTCAAAACCAGTCAGTCGTAAAACTTCTGCAAGCAAATCTGTTAGTTCAATATCATCATCAACTAATAGAATTTTTGACATTTTTATTCCCTTGTAATACAACGAACCTGCTTGATATGACAAGCAGGTACTATTTTTTTATGACTACCAGAATTTCCACCAGCTTTTCTTGCCTGCGTTTTCAGGTGTGCTGATAATAGTATTATTTTCGTCTTGTTTTGCCACTTCAGGTAATGGTTTATCTAATTCTGCACTGCTCACTAAACCGTTTTGATCGAATTTCACTGTAAATGTGTGCTGTTCAGGTTTTTGGTAAGAGTGTTGTTGTAAGAACACGTAATACCAAGTTAAGTTACTATAAGGATCAATTAAAACCGGTGTGCCAAGTAAATATTGTACTTGTTGGGCTGTCATGCCTGGTTTTACTTGTGCCACAGTGGTCGCTTCTAAATAGTTACCTTGTGGTACATCAATACGATAAACGACTTTTTGCACTGTTGAACAAGAAGTTAAACTTAATGCTAAAACAACTGCACCTAAAAATGTTCTTAATTGCATATTTTTTACCTTTTACTGCAAAGTTATGTCGAATGATACCGAAACTTTATGATCTTGCCAAATTAATTATCGCACTTTAATGCTTTTTGAAGTTGATCTTTCAGATTTGGTGGTATCCCTTTGATTGTTAAAGTATCTGTAAGTGGATCCCATTCAATACGGTTATTCAATAAATCCGCATCAAAACTTAATGTCACCCCTTTACCGGAACCTGAAAATTTCGTTAATGTTTTTAAGGCTGAACGTACTGGTGGAATCGTTTCTTCCAAGCCGTAATCTTGCTCTTCTGTAAAGGTGACAAAAGGGCGCTCGTTTAGAGTCGGCAAATTAGCTGAAAGTTCAGTTAATGCGATCTCGTCGCCGCTTGCTAATTGACCTTTACAGTATTCAAATACCTGTTTTTTGACTGCTTGGGTTTGTTCTTTATTTAGTTCACCTTGTTCACAGTAGTCACTGACTGCTTGTAATAAGCATTGATTTTGAACTTGTGGATTTAACCCTTCTTCTGCACCCAAGAAATCCATAAAGAAGTCACTAATTTTACGGCCAACACGACCTTTAATGAAGGTAAGGTAGCGGTTTGAGTTTGCATTTACTTGTAAATCCGTTAAGTTGATACATGCCGCAATATCAAATTGTGTGATATCTAAGTATTCTGTACGGTGAATTTCAAGATTTTCGTCAACTAACATGCTGATACGACTATCTAACAGGGCGATGAATAGATAATCCGTCGCTAAAAAATTATATTGGCATAGGATAAGCGTACCGCTGTCTGCAAAATTATATTTGCCCAATTCTTGCGCTAATAATTTCGTAGATTGTTGGCTGAAATTTAAAAAGTTGATTTCATTTTCTAATAAACGATTCAGATCTTGCGCAAAAATAGAGTTCTCTTGGAAGACACCAAAAGCTTTGCCTTTATTTTGATAACCTTGATGTAATTGCAACATCATTTGTTCGACTTCTGGCGTAATGGTGAGAAGCTCATCACGCAACACGCTTTCCATCGTAGTGGTTTCATTTTCAGCGTGCTTAACTAATTGATGTAGCACGATTTGATTAACCGTAATGCTCATAATTTTTTCCTTCATAAAATTTGCCTTAAATTATAACCGCACTTTTTATGCAAGAAAAAAGAAATTATTCAGATTGAGCAAATTATCGGGTATGATATGAGAAGTTTTTTTGTATTTAGAACAGGCTTAAACATTCCAAATGGCTCAACATTCAAAGTATTCCGATGGGCAAGTTAATGCCATCATTAACGATATGATTAGCGTGCTTGAAACTCACAAAGCGCCCGTTGATCTTTCTCTTATCGCTTTAGGCAATATGGCCAGTAATTTATTGACCACTAGTGTGCCAGCTGCACAGCGTGAAGCATTAGCACAAGCCTTTGCCAACTCTCTAATGAATTCGGTAAAAATAAAATAAAATGTTTTGGTTTAAAAAGAGCAAATTCAACGGACGTGAATACCGTGAAGAAACCTCACGAAAAATTTCGTGGGGACACTGGTTTGCTTTTTTTAACATTATTATCGCAATTCTTATTGGCAGTCGTTACGCTTTTCTCATTGACTGGCCGGACACCTTACTCGGCAAAATTTATTTTTTCATCAGCTTATTAGGCCATTTCAGCTTTTGTGTTTTTGCTTTGTATTTGCTGGTTATATTTCCGCTGAGTTTTATCATAAAGAATCACCGTACTTTCCGTGGGCTAACGGTGATTATCGCGACAATTTGCACCACTTTACTGCTGTTTGATACAGAAGTATTTAATCGCTTTAATATCCACCTTTCTTCTATTGTTTGGAATTTGTTAGTGAACCCTGAAAAGGGCGATCTTTCACGGGATTGGCAAATTTTCTTTGCACCGATGCCGATTATTTTGCTAATCCAAATGCTTTTCTCCCGTTGGAGTTGGGAAAAATTACGTAGTTTAGAGCGTCAGAAATGGCTGAAGAAAGTGGGATTAATGCTGACATCTACTTTTGTTGCAACACATTTAATTTACGCTTGGGCGGATGCATTTTTATATCGTCCGATTACCATGCAACGCTCAAATTTCCCGCTTTCTTATCCAATGACTGCTCGAACCTTTTTGGAAAAACAAGGGTTCATTAATGCGGAAATATACTCTCAGCGCTTAGAGCAAGAAGGGCGTTTAGATGCATTAAAACTTGATTATCCGAAAAAAGACCTTCAGTTTGAGCAAGTTGAGAACAAACCAAACATCCTCGTGATTACCGTTTCAGGCTTACGTTATGATGCCCTGACTGGTGAGAAAATGCCTAAATTGTTTGAATTTGCCACAAGCTCGACTCAATTTATGAATCATTACAGTAGTGGCAATACAAACAATGCGGGCTTAGTGGGCTTATTCTATGGACTGAATGCGAATTATACAGACAGTATTTTGAGTAATCATACGTCGTCGGTATTAATTAAGAAGTTACAAGATGAGAAATATCAATTTGTCGCTTATTCGTCTACGGCATTTAAAGACAGTTTATTTAAACAAGCCTTGTTCCGTAATGTGAAATTACCTAAAGTGAAAGCCTCTTCGCCAAAAGAAGAGATAAATGGTGTTTTATCTCTCTTAAAAGAGGATAGACCTTGGTTTGCTTATATGGATTTAGATATTGCAGATCAAACGGAAGAAAATTACACCAAATCGCTTGCAGATATTGATCAACAAATTGATGGCACTTTAGCATCAGTCTCTTTAGATAATACCATTGTTATTATTACAGCAGAGCATGGTACAACGTTTAATAAGCTGGATGAAAAAGCACAAGAAAATTATTTTGGTCGTGATGAAATCCAAGTGCCGTTTATTGTTTACTGGAAAGATTTACCGGTGCAAGAAGTGACAAAATTAACAAGTCATACCGATTTATTGCCAGCATTGATGTCGTCGATCTTTAAAGTGAAAAATCCTGTTTCAGATTATGCGCAAGGTCGTAATTTATTTGAGCTTAATGGCGATCCTTGGGTGTTGGCATCGAATTTCCGTTGGAATGTCATTATTCAGCCGGATGGCACACAGTATCATATTGATCGCAAAGGAAACTATAAGAAATTTGACCGCACTTATACTGAGCAATCTTCTAGCCGTCCACCACTCGGGTTGTTCTTGGATGTTTTTAAACAAGAACGTTCTTTTGTCAATAAATAGATAGCTTTTTTGTGCTTAAAATTTTATACTTTGCACCCAGTTGAAAGACTGAAAAGATGTTATTAATTAAAATCTGCGAATTTTTCATAACATTGCAAACAATTCACAATAGACCAGATCCTTATTGGGTTTGCTTTTCAATTAATACACTTCTCGTCTCTCTTTTCCTTTCTTTTTTGGCGGAGTTATTATGAGAAATCACGTTCGTAGCTTTAAAACGTTTATTCGAGACGAAATCATTAAAAAAGGTGGCTGGGTTAATGCCCATGCTCACGCAGATCGTGCTTTTACAATGACACCTGAAAAAATTGGCATTTATCACAATAGTAATCTTCAACAAAAATGGGATTTAGTGGACGAAGTTAAACGTACATCAAGTGTTGATGATTATTACGCCCGTTTCTGTCAATCGATTGAGCTGATGATTTCCCAAGGGGTGACGGCATTTGGTACTTTTGTGGATATCGACCCGATTTGTGAAGACCGAGCCATCATTGCTGCGCACAAAGCTCGCGAAGTCTATAAACATGACATCATTTTGAAATTTGCAAATCAGACCTTAAAAGGGGTCATTGAGCCAGAAGCACGCAAATGGTTTGATATTGGCTCAGATATGGTGGATATGATTGGAGGCTTGCCTTATCGAGATGAGCTTGATTATGGTCGCGGTCTTGAAGCAATGGATATTTTACTTGATACGGCTAAATCTCGCGGCATTATGTGTCATGTGCATGTGGATCAATTCAATTCTCCGAAAGAAAAAGAAACTGAGCAGCTTTGTGACAAAACCATCGAACATGGTATGGAAGGTAGAGTCGTGGCGATCCATGGTATTTCCATTGGTGCACATAGCAAAGAATACCGCTATAAACTTTATGAAAAAATGCGTCAGGCAAAAATGATGATGATTGCTTGTCCAATGGCGTGGATTGATAGTAACCGAAAAGAAGATTTGATGCCTTTCCATAATGCCTTGACACCGGCAGATGAAATGATTCCAGAAGGGATTACAGTCGCGTTAGGTACGGATAATATCTGTGATTATATGGTGCCACTTTGTGAAGGGGATTTATGGCAAGAGTTAAGCTTGCTTGCTGCTGGCTGTCGCTTCCCACATCTTGATGCAATGGTTGATATAGCAAGTATCAATGGACGTAAAGTGCTAGGTTTAGAGCCAGTTTAATCCAAAAAATTAGATAGAAGTGCGGTCATAAAATGAAAAGTTTTGTGGCCGTTTTTATTTATAAGATAAAACAGAACTAATGCTAATTTGACTGATTTAAAAAAGGACTTCAAGAAAAGTGGTGGGCGATACCGGTCTCGAACCAG
>NZ_KV801808.1:110433-128168 GCF_001810545.1 Haemophilus sp. HMSC066D02
AAGGGAGGTGCTCTCCCAACTGAGCTAATCGCCCACATAAGAAAAGCGTTTAAATAATGGGAAAGTTTGAGCGGAAAGAACACTTTAGAAAAGTGGTGGGCGATACCGGTCTCGAACCAGTGACCCCCTCCTTGTAAGGGAGGTGCTCTCCCAACTGAGCTAATCGCCCTTAATGTTGTGGATTGGCATTATAAGTATAATGAGATTTCAGTCAATATATTTTTATGAAAAAGCGTCTAGTTGTTGCAAAAATAGGCATAAAATCAGATTTTTTATTTAGAAGTCACGCAAGTCGTAGTAAAATAAAGTTAATTTTTGTAAATGAATAGGTTATTAAGAAAATGAAAATTGTTCCTCCTTTTGAATTAGATCCGAATGTCAAAGTACGTACGCGTTTTGCCCCAAGCCCGACAGGTTATTTGCACGTAGGCGGCGCACGTACAGCCCTTTATTCTTGGTTATTTGCAAAACATAACAACGGTGAATTTGTATTACGTATTGAAGATACCGATTTAGAGCGTTCTACACCGGAAGCAACAGCAGCAATCATTGAAGGGATGGAGTGGTTAAACCTTGCTTGGGAGCATGGTCCTTATTATCAGACCAAACGCTTTGATCGTTACAATCAAGTGATTGATGAAATGATTGAGCAGGGCTTGGCTTATCGTTGCTATTGCTCTAAAGAGCGCTTAGAAGAATTACGCCATACACAAGAGCAAAACAAAGAAAAACCACGTTATGACCGTCATTGTTTATATGATCACAATCATGCAGCTGATGAGCCACACGTAGTACGTTTTAAAAATCCAACAGAAGGTTCAGTCGTGTTTGATGATGCGGTGCGTGGTCGCATTGAAATCAGCAACAGCGAATTAGATGATTTAATTATTCGTCGTACAGACGGTTCTCCGACCTATAACTTCTGTGTGGTGGTAGATGACTGGGATATGGGTATTACTCACGTTGTGCGTGGTGAAGACCACATTAACAACACTCCACGTCAAATTAATATCTTAAAAGCGTTAGGCGCACCAATTCCTGTATATGCGCACGTTTCCATGATTAATGGTGATGATGGTCAAAAACTCTCAAAACGTCATGGTGCGGTAAGTGTGATGCAATATCGTGATGACGGTTATTTACCAGAAGCATTAATCAACTATCTTGTTCGTTTAGGTTGGGGCCATGGTGACCAAGAGATCTTTACACGTGAAGAAATGATTAAATTCTTCGAATTAGATCATGTGAGTAAATCAGCGAGTGCATTTAACACGGAAAAATTATTGTGGTTAAATCACCATTACATTCGTGAGTTACCACCTGAATATGTGGCCAAACACCTTGCATGGCACTATAAAGATCAAGGTATTGATACATCAAATGGCCCAGCATTAACTGAAATCGTGACGATGCTTGCAGAACGTTGTAAAACCTTAAAAGAAATGGCATCAGCAAGCCGTTATTTCTTCGAAGAGTTTGAAAGTTTTGATGAAGCGGCAGTGAAGAAACACTTTAAAGCAGCAGCGATTGAACCACTTGAAAAAGTAAAAGAAAAATTGACCGCACTTTCTAGCTGGGATTTACATTCTACGCATGAAGCGATTGAACAAACCGCGGCTGAATTAGAAGTGGGTATGGGAAAAGTCGGGATGCCATTACGCGTGGCAGTAACAGGCTCAGGTCAATCACCTTCTATGGATGTGACATTAGTGGGTATCGGTCGTGAACGTGTGTTAGCGCGCATCCAACGTGCCATTGATTTTATTAAATCTCAAAACGCTTAATATTTAGGCTGATAAGCGGGATTTGATTATTTCAATATTGACAGTTTATCAGCCGAAATTTATCATAGCTTGCGTTATTTGGGGATATAGCTCAGTTGGGAGAGCGCTTGAATGGCATTCAAGAGGTCGTCGGTTCGATCCCGATTATCTCCACCAAATTTAAAACCTTGAAACTTAAAGTGAGTTTCAAGGTTTTTTCTTTATAACGAATCTACATTTCTTTTAGATAATTCAAGCCTAATCCATTCATTTGTCGCATAATCCAACTTTGTTTTTTACGAACTAACGCACTAGGCTTATTCACTTTATAGATAATAGGATTCGGTAAAACTGCAGCGAGTAATGCCGCTTCTGATTGAGTTAAATTTTTCGCTGATTTTTTGAAGTAATAGCGACTGGCTGCCTCTACACCAAAGATACCATTGCCAAACTCAGCGATGTTTAAATACACTTCTAAAATGCGTTCTTTGGACCAAAAGATTTCCATTAATGCCGTTGTGGGAACTTCTAATCCTTTGCGAAACCAACTTTGTCCATGCCAGAGAACGAGGTTTTTCGCGGTTTGTTGAGAAATCGTTGAAGCACCTCGGGTTCGACGAGATTTTTCATTAAATTTAAAGGCCTTTTGAATCGCCTCAAAATCAAAGCCCCAGTGGTTTGGAAATTTTTGATCTTCAGCGGCAATCACTGCAAGTTGCATATTCGGTGAGATTTCATCAAGGCTCACCCAATCGTATTTGATTGAATAGCTGAAATCCAACTGTAATAAATGCCCGATTTTTTGCTGTACCATATAGGCAGAGAAGGGAACAGGAATAAAGCGGAAGCAAATGAAAAATGCCAGGATTGCGAGAGAAAAACGCCACGCAACCCGTTGCCAATTTTTTTTCCACCAAGATGGGAGAAAAAGAGGTAAAAGTGCGGTCAGAATTCGCTTAGTTTTTTGCAGCTTGCTCATCGAGTTGGCTTTTCACCCAGTTTATAAAATCCGGATCCATTGTTTTGAGCATATTAGAACCACGCGTAATGGTTGCCGCACTGGTATTAAGATTTTGTTGAATCTCTCGTTGTGAGAGATTTTTATCCAATAACTGCGCCACGATTTGTAAACGTAAACCTACTGCATCGCGCTCATCTGGCGTGAGCAGAAGCGTTAATAAATCTTGTGCTTTCCCTTGTTCAAACGCGGTTTGCAAGGTCGCGAGGAAAGCATTCCATTGTTCTAAATTGCGACTAATATACATATCAACAATCCTATACTATTAAACTAGTGCGACTAGTATAGCCGATCGTATTCCTCTTTGCTAAAGGTTTGTAATTTTTCTTTGTCTTGTAGGTGTTGATAGTAAAAATCGTAAGTTAATACGTTTTGAACATAACCTCGAGTTTCAAAGAATGGAATGGAGGCAATAAATTCATCCATAGCCAATTTGCCATTGGCTCTCGCAAGCCATTTTCGACACGGCTTGCTCCCGCATTATAGGCGGAGGCGATCAAAATGCGGTTATTAGGGTATTTAGCATTTAACTCATTTAAGTGAGCCGTACCGAGTAAAATATTATTAAGCGGTTTGAATAAATCTAACTCTCCATTATAAGGAAGTTGCTGATTTTCTGCCGTTTTTTGCGCGGTACTTGGTAATAGCTGCATTAATCCTCGCGCATTTGCGGAAGATTGTGCCATTGGATTCCAAGCACTTTCTTGGCGAGCAATTGCCATCGCAAAAGTTTTGGTTACACGATTATCCACAATCGCTTGAGGTTCCGTTGCGCTGAGATTCACATTACTGAGGGCAATATCAAAATATTGACTGTAAGCATTTGGTAGACGTAATCCGATATAATCCCATGCTTTCGCAATAATCGACCCATCCACGCCTAATTCAAACCAATTTTGTTCATTCGCATATTGGCTTAACGCAAGTTGTTTCTCTTGCGGTAATTTTTCTAATAGAGAACGCCAACGTTGTTTGGCTGCACCTAATCGATCTAATTGACGCAGTTCTGCTATCTCAGCTAATTCAGCTGAATACTTCTCTTGGATATTGGACTCTTGAGGAATTTTAGGCATATCCAGTTTGTAGGAATGTCCTAATTTGACCGCAGCCAACATTGGGTAAAAACCACGTTCTTTCGCTAAAGCTTCTAATCGTTGTTTCGCATCTTTATCGGATGCTTGAGCAGCTATTTTAGCCATCCAATAACGCCATTCTTGTTTTTGTTTCGTCTCATCGGAAAGGGCATTTAACCAGACAAGCAAATCCGTTTGTTGCCAAATAGCCGTACGTAAACGACGTTCAATGAGGTTATCGGCATTCAGTTTTAGGATTTCTTGATCGCGCCATTGCACAAAGTTAGGGTTTTCATTATCAAAGAAACGGCTAATAAAGGCGATTTTCCAATCACGTAATTCCGTTTCATTTAATTGCCAATTCTTCGCCCATTGCTCGTAAGGGGTGAAAGTTGGCTCATTCATATTTTCCGGAATCGTCCGCAAATAACGAGAAAAACCTAGCACTACGGCAAATTTATTGGTGATTTTATTCGTATTACCATCAATTAATGGCAGTCTCTCCGCGAGTATTTTCAAATTTGCTGGATTTTTTAAGAGATCCTGATAGAGCGCTAAATGAGCGGCTACTTGTTCGTCTTCTTTAGCATTCTCAATTTTTTCTAACTCTTTAGCGAGTATTTCGAGGCCTTTCGCATCATTTTTACCAAAGAGCATCTCCGCTTTTTGATAGATCTTCTCTTCAGTCCGTCCACCTTGTGAATACCAAGCAGCCCACAGCTGAGCATCATTAGGAAGTTCAGCATTATTGAGCCAAAGTTGTTCATATTCAGACAAAATAGCCGATTTATTCTTGTCATTTGATTGGTTTTCTGCCGTTTGACTAGTATTGGATGCTTCTATTTGATATTTAGCCGTAAGTACGGCAATTTGTCTTTCCAAATTATTTGGCGTGAGTTTGGCAAGCGCTTGAGTATCTTCAGCATTGATTAACAACGTAAAAATACTTTGTTCTAATTTTCCGCGTAGAAAATGAGAGGCATGCTGCTGAAGAAATTGTTCAATGTCTGTTCGTAATGCATTTACTTCTTCACGAGGCGTATCGCGATTAACGCTTTTTACACGTGCATCTAAATAAGCCGCCATAGCATCAGTTTGCAATGGATAACCTTTTAAAGAATCAATAAGCCCAAGAAACAATTTGGCATTATTAAAAACATGATTATTTTTGAACGCACTTTTTAGGAGCGATTCTAATTGCAGAAACGTCGCGCGTTGTTCAATCAGCTTTAATTCATGAGCATGCTGTTGTTGTGCCCATTTGGCTTGTTCTTCAGCAAGGTTAATTTGTGGTGGAGTTTCATTTTTGCTTTTATGGGCATGTTGATTTGCCAAAGCTGAACCTGAAAGTGCGGTTAAAATAAATAATGAAATTGTCGTGTGTTTAAGTGCTCGCATAGGAGATTCCATATAAAGAGAAAGACGGATATTTAGATCCGTCTTTGAGTGTAGAGTTCGTTTTATTTAGAAAACTTTTTTGAAAGGCTTCACAATCACATCACCGTAAACACCCGCTTCAACATAAGGATCTTGTGCCGCCCAGTCTTTTGCTGCAGATAGGCTTTCGAATTGAGCAATAACTGTCGAGCCGGTAAAGCCAGCTTCGCCAGGATTTTCATTATCAATGGCGGGGTTGGGACCTGCTGTTAATAAGCGACCTTCTGCTTGTAATTGTTTTAAACGAGCAAGATGTTGCTCACGTACTGAAAGACGTTTTTCTAAAGAGCCAGGAATATCTTGGGCAAAAATCACGTAATACATCATTTATCCTTTTAACAATTTAATTCTTCGATAGAGGCTAATGCTCGCTCTAGTTCAAGATTACCTTCACGTGGAATAGAGCGGGATTTGCCGTCTTTTCCTACGGCGACAAAGGTAAATACGGCATCTGTCACGCAATAACGTTCCCCAATTGGTTCACTTGCAACTTTTTTCACCCATACTTCTACCTTGATTTTAATAGAAGAACGACCCACACTGAGACATTGGCCGTAACAACACACCACGTCACCGACGGCGATAGGCTTAATGAAATTCATACTTTCTACGGCAACGGTGACCACACGACCATGAGCAATTTCTTTTGCTAGAATTGCTCCGCCCATATCCATTTGTGACATAATCCAGCCACCGAAAATATCACCGTTCGCATTGGTGTCTGAAGGCATCGCTAAGGTACGTAATAATAATACGCCTTTAGATTGACGACCGTCTTTATCGATAAGATTTGAAACCATTATTTGTCCCCGTCATTTTTTTGATCATCTTTAGGTAAGTAACGGTAAATATAAGCACCGCTGACAATTGTTGCAACAAAGGTCATACCAAGTAAACCAAAAGATTTGAAATCAACCCAAGCATCTTCAGACATATTTTGGCTGATATAAATATTTACCAGCATACACAGAATGAAAAATCCTGCCCAGCCTACATTTAATTTGTTCCACACATTGTCCGGTAACTGGATTTCTTTGCCTAATAACTTTTTCACTAATGGCGTATTGAATTGGAATTGTGCAACCAATAAAACAATGGCAAATAAGGCATTAATAATCGTGACTTTCCATTGTAGGTATTTGATTTCATTGAAATAAGCAGTAAGCAATCCAAAAAAGACGACAGCAATTGCCATGATTTTTTGTTGTTTCTCAATCACGCCATATTTCAGTTTTAGCACAATCATTTGAACAATGGTTGCAATCACTAATACGATGGCTGCATCACGCACACCAAACATTTTGTAGGTGATGAAAAAGAGAACAAGCGGAATAAATTCAAGAAGTTGTTTCATATTATGCCTTCATAAATAAGCTGTAAAAACGGTAAGTAAATACCAAAATAAACATTTGAAATAATGCAGCCAGGATACCAACAATAGCACTTAAAAATGATGAACCTAAGATTGCACCAATGGTGTTCACTACTAAAGGAAGAAGTAAATAAGTGAGTAAAGCATAAATAATTAATACGCCATTACGCTTAATACCTGCACGCCATACTTGTAAAGCACTTTGCCCGATAGATTGATTGGACGCAATGTAATGCACAGGCGATAAGCATAGGCGAACAAAGAAAAATAAACCAAATACCATTGAAACAAAGGCTAGAGGGGAGAGGGCATTTTTGCTTAAAAATGAGCTCATGACATCAGCAAGGCCAAATAAAAGCGGCAAACTCATAAAAATATCTAAAACGACCACACCTAAAAAACGACGCAATGTCAGCATGAGCCCTTGATTAATCGGATTTTGATTTTGCTGACTAATATGATGAATGGTTGCAATACCGAAGGTCGCAATAAAAGACATCAATAATTGTTGGAATACAAAAGATCCAATCAGTGCAGTTGGCTCTACTTTGCTTAATGCATCAATAATATCCTGTTGTGACGGATTAGGATTATCACCCAAGCTCGGCATTGGGACACTGACTAATGCATTAATTAATTGTGAAACGACAAAAATCCCAACGAAAATCAGCACGGTTTTTCGCTGATTACGCATAAAATTGAGACTATCTTGAAAAATCTGAGTAAAGTTAATTTGCATACTATATCCCACAATAATAAAACCCCGATTATACAGGGTTTATTGTTTTTTTCATAAAATCAGGTTGTTTAATGGTTATTTACGTCACCCTTTTCAAGAGTGCATATCGCTTTACTCATTAGCGTAACCATTCGGTGGTAACGGCTTGCCGTCTAAATAGGCTTGATTTTCAATGAGTATTAATCGATCTTCAATAAACCATTTAATCACTAAAGGATAAATATTATATTCCTGTTCACGTGTACGAAGTTCAATTTCTTCAATTGTATCGCCAGGGAAAATAGGTACTTTAGCTTGTAACACAATGGCACCGCCATCGATCTCTTCATTGACAAAATGCACGGTCGTACCGTGTTCGCTGTCGCCATTCTCAAGTACTCTTTGATAAGTATGTAACCCAGGATATTTGGGTAGAAGGGAAGGGTGAATATTTAAAATTTTCCCAGCAAAACGTTGTGTAAATGGTTTAGTTAAGATTTTCATATAACCGGCTAACACAATGAGATCAACATTGAGATCGTCTAAATAATCACAGATAGCCTTATCCATATCGAGATTGGACGTAAAATCTTGACGTAAAAAAACTCGGCTAGGAATGCCCGCACTTTTAGCGCGTTCTAAACCAAATGAATCGATTTTATTACTGATGACAGTCACGATCTTTCCTGGAATAAACCCAGTTTGACAAGCCTCAATTATCGCTTGAAGATTTGATCCTTGCCCTGAAATCAGGACGGCAATTTTTTTCATATTATTCTACATAAAAGAAGGGCGAACCTTTCATTCTGAAATTTTCGCCCTGAAATGGAAAAGAGAAATTATTTAATAATAACTTGTGGTTCGTTATCTGTCGCATTTTCAATATGACCGATTAACCAGGCATTTTCACCGGATTGTTTTAAAATCGCTAAAGCGGTTTCCACTTGCGATTGTGGTAATGCAATCACCATACCAACGCCACAGTTAAATGTACGGTACATTTCATAGGTTTCAATGTTGCCTTTTTCTTGTAACCATTTGAATACGGGTTGCCATTCCCAACTGCTTTCATCAATAACAGCTTTGGTATTTTTCGGTAATACACGAGGGATATTTTCCCAGAAACCGCCACCCGTTAAGTGTGCGATAGCATGGACTTCCGTTTGTTTGATTAAAGCGAGAACAGATTTTACATAGATTTTTGTCGGTGCAAGCACTTGTTCACTTAATGGATGACCATCTAATTGCTCAGTGGCTGGGTTGACGCCAGCAACATCAATGACTTTACGAATTAAAGAATAACCATTTGAATGCGGGCCACTTGAACCTAGTGCAATTAAAGCATCTCCTACTTTAACTTGGCTACCATCAATGATTTCTGATTTTTCGACGACACCCACACAGAAACCTGCTAGGTCATAATCGCCAGCGTGGTACATACCCGGCATTTCAGCGGTTTCACCACCCACTAATGCACAACCCGATTGTACACAGCCTTCTGCAATGCCTTTTACCACATCAGAGGCAACATCCACATCAAGTTTTCCTGTAGCGTAGTAGTCTAAGAAGAATAATGGCTCTGCACCTTGCACGACTAAATCGTTAACACACATTGCAACCAAATCAATACCGATGGTATCGTGTTTTTTTAAGTCAATGGCTAAACGTAGTTTTGTTCCTACACCGTCTGTACCTGAAACGAGGATCGGTTCTTTATATTTACCCGGAATAGCACATAATGCGCCAAACCCACCTAATCCCCCAATGACTTCAGGACGAGTAGTTCGTTTCACGTGTGGTTTAATACGTTCAACTAATTCATTACCGGCATTAATATCCACGCCTGCATCTTTATAACTTAATGATGGTTTGCTCACAATGTTATCCTATATTTTTAGGTTAAATGATAAAACGGCGTGATTGTATCAGATTAAGCAAACGTTTGCGATAGCGATTTAATTAGGATTTAAGCAAAAAAATAACCGCACTTTATTTTGAATGATAAAGTGCGGTTATTTTTTAATGTGTTTTTAGCGATTCGCTAATTCGAAAATCATCGCTTCAGCTTGGCAACTAAATGTAAAGCGAGCTGTTAAATTTGCGCCATTTTCAGTTTCAGTGATTTCACTTTTAATGTCACAAGGATCGCTTTCTGTTTTGCGAGCTTTTTCAATGAAACGATTAAGTGCCGCTTCAGCTTCAGCTTTATTTGCATAGGTTTGATGAATATCAACAGAGCAATCTG
The DNA here is from genome assembly GCF_001810545.1 of Haemophilus sp. HMSC066D02. NCBI lineage: Bacteria > Pseudomonadati > Pseudomonadota > Gammaproteobacteria > Pasteurellales > Pasteurellaceae > Haemophilus > Haemophilus sp. HMSC066D02. Next base: position 120,060 of record NZ_KV801808.1, read on the forward strand.
AACCGTCAATAATCGTACCCACATCAACACAACTACAAGTGAGAGATTCTTCTGCTTTGCATGTTACTGTCATAGGATTTCCTTATTTAAAATTAGATTGGTTCTATTCTAGCATTTTTAAAACGCTCTGCCAAAGTAGCCGCATTTTTTTAATTTAAATATCATTTATTTATCACTGGTCGGAACACTTAAAAATTAATCTAAAATAATTTGCACTCCATTTATTGGAGTTTTAGAATCTCGCGGATTTTTTCATTATTATTAATAACAAAGGTTCCAAATGACAAAATTTAATAAAACGCTATTAGCAATGACCACATTGTTAGTAGCAAGCGGTGCAAATGCAGCCGCATTCCAATTAGCAGAAGTTTCTACATCAGGTCTTGGTCGTGCTTATGCGGGTGAAGCAGCAATTGCTGATAATGCTGCAGTAGTTGCCACTAACCCTGCATTAATGAGCTTATTCAAAACTAATCAATTCTCTGTGGGCGGCGTTTATGTGGATTCTAAAATTCACATGAGTGGCCCTGTTACCGTTAATGCACTAGGTCGTACGGTTGCTGTAGGTTCTGCAGCTCATAATAGTGTCGTTCCTGGTTCATTGATTCCGAATATGTATTTTGTGGCACCAATTAATGACAAATTTGCCATTGGTGGTGGTATGAATGTGAATTTTGGATTAAAAAGTGAATATGAATCAGATTACAACGCGGGTGTATTCGGTGGTAAAACTGATTTAAGTGCGATTAACTTAAATTTAAGCGGTTCATATCGTGTTTCTCAAGGTTTAACTGCTGGTGTGGGTTTAAATGCAGTTTATGCAAAAGCAGAAATTGAACGTCGTGCTGGTATTTTAAGTGATGCAGTAAAAAATGTTGCACCATTAGTTCCTGCATTAGTGAGAGCTGGACGAATTTCACCAAACGCAGCCGCTTCTTTAGCAAAATTACAAGGTGTGAATAAAGAAACCGTATTAACCCATTTACAAGATAAAAATGCATGGGGTTTTGGTTGGAATGCAGGTTTAGTTTACGAGTTTAACGAAAATAATCGTGTTGGTTTAGCCTACCACTCAAAAGTCGATATTGACTTTGAAGATGATAATGCTGTGAGTGCAGGTCGTACTATTCGTGGTCAAGGGCCTGCTGCAGGTGGGTTAACATTACACTTACCAGATTATTTAGAATTATCAGGTTTCCACCAAATCACAGATAATTTAGCATTACACTACAGCTACAAATTTACACACTGGAGTCGTTTCAAAGAGTTACACGCGACATTTGATGATGGAGAGTTAGCTTTCCATAAAGATGAAAAATACCGTAGCAATTCTCGTTATGCATTAGGTGCAACCTATAATGTAAATGATAAATTAACGCTTCGTGCCGGTATTGCTTATGATGAAGCTGCTGCAACAACAGAACATGCAAGTGCATCTATTCCAGATACTGATCGTATGTGGTATAGCGTAGGGGCAACTTATAAAGTTACTCCTAATCTTTCTATTGATGCGGGCTTTGCACACTTACGTGGTAAAAAAATTCACTTTACCGAAAGCCAATCAATTGGTGGCTTAGCGACAGTAACAGCGAATTATACGTCTAAAGCAAGTGCTAACCTTTACGGTTTAAACTTAAACTACAGTTTCTAATTTGTAAAAAATTTAGCATAATACGTAGCACACCGAATGCATGTTCGGTGTGCTTTTTTCTTATATCACTCCATAAAAACGAGAGAAAAATGACCGCACTTTTTTATGCTTATATGGACTCACCAATTGGTCGATTATTAATGCTTTCTGATGGTGAAAATCTCACAAATTTAGATTGTGAATTAGAACAAACCACGCCGAATCCAAATTGGATTTTACGAGAAGATTTACCGCTTTTTGAAAAAGTTCGGTGCGCTTTAATGCGTTATTTTAATGGCGAGCCAGAAAGTTTCTCCGATATTCCTTTATCGCCTAAAGGTACCGCATTTCAACAAGCAATTTGGACAGCATTGCGTCAAATTCCTTATGGCAAAACGGCGAGTTATGGTGGATTAGCAGAAAGCATTAATAACCCTAAGGCGGTGCGAGCCGTTGGCGGAGCTGTCGGGAGTAATCCCATTAGTATTATTATTCCATGTCATCGAGTATTAGGGAAAAAATGTGAAATTACCGGCTTTGGTGGTGGATTACCGGCAAAACGCTTCTTATTGAAATTAGAGAATATTCCTTACATCGACAAAGGCGTAGAATACGTTAAACCGAAATTATTGAAGAAATACCACGAATGATCCCACAAACCGAACAAGCCTTATTAGAAAAAGCACAATCTATTGCAGGGTTAACCTTTGGCGAACTTGCAGATGAGTTAAATATTCCCGTTCCACCAGATTTAAAACGCGATAAAGGTTGGGTTGGAATGTTGCTTGAAAGCGCATTGGGGGCGACTGCTGGTAGTAAAGCAGAGCAGGACTTTTCCCATTTAGGTATCGAGTTAAAAACCTTACCCATTAATGCCGAAGGTTTTCCGTTGGAAACCACGTTTGTGAGCCTTGCGCCCTTGGTACAAAACTCAGGAGTAAATTGGGAAAATTCGCACGTTCGTCATAAATTATCGAAAGTCTTGTGGATTCCCATTGAAGGCAGTCGAGATATTCCTTTGCGTGAGCGCCATATTGGTCAGCCTATCTTATGGCAACCTTCGGTTGAACAAGAACATCAATTACGCCAAGATTGGGAAGAGTTGATGGATTATATTGTGCTCGGGAAGTTAGATCAGATTACGGCGCGTATTGGTGAAGTTATGCAACTGCGTCCAAAAGGTGCAAACAGTAAAGCCATTACGAAAGGCATTGGTAAAAATGGGGAAGTGATTGATACCTTGCCGCTGGGGTTTTATTTACGGAAAGAATTTACAGCAGGCATTTTAAACGCTTTTCTTAATCATAAAAATGGGTGAATCATCACCCATTTTTTATTTCTCTAAGTTATGAAAAACACGGAAAAAAACCACCGCACTTTGTAAAGTCTCACCATAAAAAATGAGTGGAATACGATTTCGTTGCCAAGGCGGAACGCCGAGCTCTTGCCAAATTTTTTTCATGGTTTCGGCAGGGCGATTATGCTGTCGTTTTACTTTGCCAGTATAAGCAAATCGTATTTGAATCGATTCTTGTGTATCGGCAAGTTGAACTTGTTTGTCATTCCAATGCACTAAAATGCCTGTCGCATTGCGGACAGCATAAATTGTTCCAAGATTATCAGGCAAGGTAATTTGTTGATTTAACGGCATATCAAGACAAGTTTGCGACAAATCAGCGAATTTTCCCGTTAAATAGAGACATTGTTGATAACGGCGAATAATATGCTCCCCAAGTTGAAATTGTGGGGATGCATCCTCTTTTGCCTGAATAACATCATCAATAATATGCATTAATTGAACCTGCGTAGGCATGGCAATCTGATTTTTAGCCAACCACATTCGTAAAAGTGCGGTTTGTTTTTGTAATGAATAGTCTAGAAAATTTACGAGTGAAAACTGTTTTTGATCCTCAAGAAGATGCAGCTCAAAACAACCTTGTAATAATTCATTAATCAGTTGCTGTTGCTCAAAACAATGTTGTGCGGCACGCTGAACTGCATGATCAAAATATCCCCAGCGTTGGCGTATTTCAGGCAAAATTTGGTTACGTAAGAAATTGCGATCGTAATGATTATCTTGATTGCTTTCGTCTTCGACCCAAGACAGATTTTCTTGCTGAACGTAATCTTTTAATTCATTACGGCTAAAAGAAAGGAGTGGGCGTAGAATAGGCATCCCAAATAATTGGCTTTCTTTTTGCATGGCACCTAAACCTTGCAATCCTGCTCCGCGTTTTAGCGCCAGAAAAAAGGTCTCAGTTTGATCATTTAAATGATGTGCAGTGACAAGATATTCATCTGGCTGAATATGTGTTGAAATGGCTTGATAACGGGCTTCTCTTGCGCCCGCTTCAATGCCATTGTGCATTTCCACTTTGACTTTTTCAATAATAAGTGGAATGGCAAATTGCTCACAGAGTTGTTGGCAATGAGTCGTCCAAGTATCCGCATTCGGGCTTAATCCGTGATGGATATGAATAGCTCTCAGGCTTAAGTGCGGTCGTTTTTCGCTGAGTTTTTTAACTAAAGAAAGCAGTGCAGTTGAATCCAAACCACCGCTAAAAGCAATGAGAAGCTTATTGGCGGTGGTTGGGATTTGTGCTTGGAATAATGAAAAAAGATCCATTAGGCAACTTTAACAGCTTTGTAGTTTGTGCTTGGATTTAAGATCTCAAAACGCGCAGTAATAGGTTGGAGTTCGTAAGATTTCAAATCAAAGGTAGTTTTCATTACGCCTGCAACAGCATTATTCATTTTTTCAAAAGCTTCAACATCGTTGCCACAGTTTAAGTAATGCGCCAAGAAAGTACCTGCAATTAAATCACCCACACCAACTGGTTCAAAGTTAAATTTATAAAGGGGACGACTTAAATGCCATACACCTTCAGGTGTCGCCATAATAATTTCAAAGGTATCAGGATCATTTAATTTACCAGCTTTACCTAAGTGTTTAACCAACACTTTTTTCACACCTTTAGCCACTAATGCATTGGCGGCTTTGAGTACCTCGTCAAAGGTGTTGATCGGGAAGTCTGAAAGCGTACGAAGTTCGGAAAGATTTGGGGTCATGATGTCCGCACGTGGAATCGCTTTTTCAATTAAGCGTTCACGTACACCATCCGCCACGACACAGACTTTTTCGGCATTTGGCATCACTGGATCGCACAAGTAAAGTGCATTTGGATTACGAGCTTTAATTTTCTCTAAAGCATAGATAATTTGGTCAACTTGTTCAGCTGAACCTAAATAGCCAGAAAGTAACGCATCGCATTCTTGAAGTTTTCCGATGGCATCTAAACCGTTGGCAATTTCACCAATTTGCTCTTGTGGAATCACCATGCCAGTCCATTTACCATATTGAGTATGGTTAGAGAATTGTACGGTATTGAGTGCCCACACATCTACGCCTAATAGCTGCATTGGAAAGGTGGCAGATTTATTACCGGCAAATCCATAAACCACGTGAGATTGAATTGCTAATACATTTTTCATTTTGAACTCCTTTTACATTATTTTTATTTTAGCATTGATGCTTTTTCTTACATCCATGCATTATTTCTCAAAACACAAAAAAGAGCGGTTAAATTAACCGCTCTTTTCATTCATTATTAACAATAACCGTAAGACATTAAACGTTCATAACGTCTTTCTAATAAGCCATCTTTGTCGAAGGTATCTAATTCGTTTAATTCTTCAACAAGGCATTGTTTTAAATTACGTGCCATTTCATGATAATTACGATGTGCACCACCTAATGGCTCTGGAACGATATTATCAATTAAACCTAGCTCTTTTAAACGAGTGGCTGTTAAGCCCATCACTTCTGCTGCGGTAGAGGCTTTTTCTGCGCTCTTCCATAAGATAGACGCACAGCCTTCTGGTGAAATAACGGAATAAGTTGAATATTGCAACATATTCACTTTGTCGCCGACACCAATGGCTAATGCACCACCAGAACCGCCTTCACCGATTACCGTACAGATAACAGGCACTTTTAAAGTAGACATTTCACGTAAGTTGCGAGCAATGGCTTCAGATTGACCACGTTCTTCCGCACCGATGCCCGGGTAAGCCCCTGGTGTATCGATAAAGGTAATGATAGGTAAGTTGAAACGCTCAGCCATTTGCATTAAACGTAGCGCTTTACGATAACCTTCAGGTGCTGGCATACCAAAGTTACGTGTTACTTTATCTTTTACTGTACGACCTTTTTGGTGACCGATAATCATTACCGCGCGACCATCTAAACGAGCAAGACCACCTACGATTGCTTTATCATCTGCAAAGGCACGATCGCCTGCAAGTTCTTGGAAATCAGTAAAAATATGTTCGATATAATCAAGCGTATATGGACGATTTGGGTGACGTGCCATACGAGAAACCTGCCATGCATCAAGATTTGCAAAGGTTTTTTTGGTTAATTCATCGCTTTTCTTTTGTAAGCGTTTAATTTCATCGTGTAAATCAATTTTGTCATCAGATGCTGAACGTAACGCTTCAATTTTGGCTTCAAGTTCAGCAATAGGTAATTCAAAATCTAAATATTCTTGGCTCATTTCTTATCCTAAAATATCGTCAAAAGTTGCCCGCACTTTATCAAGATTTAAGGTACGGTGCAAATGGTTTTCACTGGTTGGAGCGGATTATAAATATTCCTTTTTTAGTAATGATAACAAAAACAAAAATGCGGAACAAATCACGACAGAAGGCCCCGCCGCTGTATCATAAAAGGCGGAAAGGAATAACCCGCCAACGATGGAAAGCATACTGATTAAAATCGCAATAAACACCATTTGTTCAGGTGTTTTTGCAAAACGTCTTGCTGTTGCGGCGGGAATAATTAATAGCGATGTAATAATCAGGGCCCCAACAAACTTCATACTTAAGGCAATCGTAAGTGCGGTCAAAATCATTAAAATAAATCGCATTTTTTTAATGTTAATGCCCTCCACCTGGGCTAATTCAGGCGAAACTGTGGTGGAGAGTAAGGCTTGCCAGAAGTAAAGCAGTGTGCCTAATACAATGACGACACCCACGCCAATGTAAGGTAAATCGTTAAAATTAATGGCGAGCAAATCCCCAAAAAGATAACTCATTAAATCGACTCGGACATTTTTAAGTAAGCCAACCGTGACTACACCAAGAGAAAGACAACTGTGTGCGATAATCCCTAAAAGGGTATCCACTGAAAATTGCGTGTTACTTTCGAGCCAAACCATTAATACAGCGAGAATAATCGTCAAAATTACAATGGCAACATAAGGGTTAATTTGTAAGAAAATCCCTAACGCCACACCAAGCAAGGCTGAGTGGGAAAGGGTATCACCAAAATAAGCCATTTTACGCCACACTACAAAGGCACCCAGTGGTGCGGTAATTAAGGAAAGCAGTAAGCCCGTAAGCAAGGCGGGAAATAAAATCTCAAACATGATTTTTCCTTATTGTTGGCATTCAGATGGATTGGCACTGCAACTACAAACATCACCGTGCATATTATGGTGGTGATTATGATGGTGCGTATAAAAGCCCACATTTTGTGAGATTTGATTGCCCCAAAGACGCATAAATGTGGGATCATTCGATAGGCTTTCTGGTGTGCCGGCACAGCAAATGTGTTGATTCATGCACAACACTTCTTTACTGTCCGCCATCACGATATGTAAATCATGGGAAACCATTAATACTGCGCAATTTAAGGCTTGTTGAGTACGGTGAATCAGCTGATAAAGTTCAGCTTGACCATTAATATCCACCCCTTGAGTTGGTTCATCTAACACCAGTAAATTGGGTTTGTTTAAAATCGCACGAGCTAATAACACGCGTTGCATTTCCCCACCTGAGAGTTTTTGCATATTATTTTTTCTCAAATGAGTGATAGAGAGTTGCTCAAGTGCGGTTGATATTTCTTGCGTTTTAACACCTTTTTTGAGCGCCAGAAAACGCTCAACCGTTATTGGTAAGCTGTGATCGAGGTGAATTTTTTGTGGGACATAGCCAATTCTGACATTCGCACTATAAATCACTTCACCGGATGTTGGCGTTTGTAATTTTAATAAGGTTTTTAAAAGGGTCGATTTTCCCCCACCATTTGGGCCTACAATGGTGATAATTGAATTAGGATAAATGCTGAAGTTAATATCCCGTAATGCTGTCTTTTGTTCAAAGACCACATTGATATTTTTCAGCGTAATTAATGGTGTTGGTTGGGCTGGTTGAATGGCGTGAATCTGCATAATCCCCCCTTTTAAAATGGGTCACTAAAATAGCTCATTTCCTTGTTTTTCTCAAGAAATTCTGACTATGCCTAATATTTAGGCATAAGATTTGACATTTTTAGGGTAAAATGAATTTTTTTTAGAGTTTGTAGTCTGAAGAGCGAAAAGCTTTTTATTCATTTTAAAGGTATCTATTTTGCAACACGTTAAATTAGCTAGAGATCGACGGAAACGAAAATCCCGTATAAAAGCGGCGATTTTTTT
>NZ_KV801808.1:128268-164790 GCF_001810545.1 Haemophilus sp. HMSC066D02
TTTTTTTGCCGCACTTTTGCTTATTTTAACGGGTATTTTCCTCGCTTTTAAAGATACCGCTGATTATGATCCTTCTTTGCAAAGTAATCTTGAGCCAGAGATGGTGGATAACGTTCAATATCAATCTCTTACACCTGAAAAAACAGAATCAGATAAGCAACAAACTCAAGCAGGCGAACATCCTGAAACTAAGCAGAATGCGAATACGGAAGATGCGACTTCTTACGATGATGATCTTCAAGCCAAAGATGATGAAGTAGATGAAATTAAACCACAGTTTGATGAGCTAACTGATTTGCCAAAAGATGCACAAGATGCGCTCAGTGGCATTTTAGATGTAGCTGATCAGGCATTGCGTATTACCGATCAATTTAGTCATACCGTGGTGCGTGGCGACTCCTTAAAAGACGTGTTAGAACTTTCAGGTTTAGAAGATGATACGGCGAAAAATTTAATTGCCGAATATCCTGAATTAAAAAACTTACGCGCAGGTCAGCAGTTCTATTGGATTTTAGATAAAGAAGATCAGCTGGAGTATTTAAACTGGTTGGTGTCTGAAAAAGAAGAACGTATTTATGAACGCACAGAAGACGGTAAGTTTAAACGCCAAATTCTAGAGAAGAAAAGTATCTGGAAGAAAGAGGTGCTAAAAGGCACGATTAACGGATCTTTTGCATCAAGTTTGCGTGATTTAGGTCTAGATGGTCGTCAAATCAGCCAATTAAGCTCAGCATTACAATGGCAAGTAAGCCTTCAAAAACTTAGTAACGGAACCAAGTTTGCGATTTTGGTATCACGTGAATATTTAGGCGATAAATTAACCGGTCAAGGTAACGTTGAAGCGATTCACATTATAGCAGATGGTAAGAGCTATTATGGTATTCAAGCAGCGAATGGTCGTTACTACGATAAGCAAGGGGAAACCCTTGGCAAAGGTTTTGCGCGTTATCCATTACAACGTCAAGCACGTATTTCGTCACCATTTAACCCAAATCGCCGCCATCCGGTAACGGGACGTGTTCGTCCGCATAAAGGGGTAGACTTTGCTGTTTCACCAGGTACGCCAGTTATTGCGCCAGCAGAAGGTGTGGTGGAAAAAGTGGCTTATCAAGCCGGTGGTGCAGGACGTTATGTGGTGATACGCCATGGTCGTGAATATCAAACGGTGTATATGCATTTAAGTCGTGCTCTAGTGCGTGCGGGCCAAACAGTGAAGAAAGGGGAGCGCATTGCATTAACTGGTAATACGGGTATTTCAACTGGTCCACACTTACACTACGAGTTTCATATCAATGAGCGAGCGGTGAACCCGCTTACGGTGAAATTACCGGGTACCAGCAGCGGTATGGCAACTGCAGAGCGTAAACAATTCTTAGTCCGAGCGAAAGAAGTTGAAAGAACATTAAAATTATAGTGAATAAAGTGCGGTCAAATTTGACCGCATTTTTTATAGGCTTAAAAAATTAGCTGAAAACTGACCGCACTTCATCTTTTCTCTTTTTCCTCAATATGCTATTCTCTTTGCATTTTAGAATTATTCTCATTTTTATGATTAAGAGACGTTATCTGATTTTTCTTTTGATAGTGCTTTCCTTTATTTCACTTTTTCTCGGGGTAAGTACCGTTAATTTGCAAGGGTTACTGAATTTTGAAGGTAATCAATGGCAGATCTTTTTAATTAGTCGCGTACCTCGCTTAATCAGTATCTTGATTGCAGGTGCATCCTTAAGTATTTGTGGCTTAGTGATGCAGCAACTCAGTCGAAACCGATTTGTTTCTCCCACCACTGCGGGTACCATGGATAGTGCAAGATTAGGGATTTTAATGGCGATGCTGTTTTTCCCAACAGCTTCAATGTTGTTAAAAACCACCATTGCGGTGATTGTATCTTTCCTTGGCACATTGTTATTTATGACGATTCTGTCCCGTTTGAAATTCAAGGACACGATTTTTGTGCCATTAGTCGGGATTATGTTTGGTAATATCATCAGTTCAATTACCGCCTTTATTGCTTACAAAGAAGATTTATTACAAAACTTATCCGGGTGGCTACAAGGGGACTTTTCTCTTGTGATGTCTGGTCGCTATGAATTGTTATATTTCAGTATTCCTACACTCATCGTAGCTTATTTATTTGCGCATCGTTTTTCTATTGTCGGGATGGGGAAAGATTTTGCGGTTAATCTAGGTCTAAATTACAACCAAGTTCTTTATCTCGGATTGCTCATTGTGGCGGTCGTATCTTCGATTATTATCGTGTCTGTGGGCGTGATCCCTTTCTTGGGGTTAATTATCCCGAATATAGTCACGCTTTATTTAGGGGATAACTTGAAGAAAGTGTTATCTCATACGGCCTTGCTAGGTGCCGTATTTGTTTTATTCTGCGATATTTTAGGTCGAAGTGTGATTTATCCTTATGAGATTTCCATTAATGCCGTGGTTGGCGTATTTGGCAGTGGGATCTTCTTATTTTTATTATTAAAGCGGTATAGAAATGGCTAAGAAATCTTCTTCTCAACTGATTGTATTGTCGTTGTTAGCCATTGTTTCTCTTGCACTTTATTTAGGCTACAACTTACCAAACCGTTGGCAATATGCCTTGGAAAATCGTGCCTTATCCTTAATTGCGATTGTGATTACAGGCGCGGCAATTGCACTCGCTACGATGATTTTCCAAACAGTTGTGAATAACCGAATTCTCACGCCGAGTATTTTAGGATTAGATTCGCTGTATTTACTGATTCAAACGGCGATTATTTTCCTTTTCGGTTCAAGCACATTGCTTTCAATGAATTCTATTGCATTGTTTGTGTTGTGTACGGGATTAATGATGGCGTTTTCATTAGTGCTTTATCACTTCCTATTTAAGAAAGAAAACCAAAATATTTTCTTCTTGTTGCTTGTCGGGATTATTTTCGGCACCTTCTTTGGTAGCTTGACGACGTTTATGGAAGTATTGATTGATCCAAATGAATTCCAGATCGCACAAGATATTGGCTTCGCAAGTTTCAACCGAATCAATACACAAATCTTGTGGGTGGCATTAGCCATTTTAGTGGCGACGATTGTTTTCAGCTTGAAATATTGGCATTGCTTTGATGTGTTGGCGTTAGGACGAGAAAATGCCATTAACTTAGGAATCGATTATCAAAAGACTTTAAAAGTCCTCTTAATTCTCGTGGCAATTTTGACGTCAGTGTCGACAGCACTTGTTGGCCCACTTACTTTCCTTGGGTTATTGGTAATGAACGTAACCTTTGAATTTGTTCGTGATTATCGTCACAAGGTACTCATTCCTGCTGCGATGTTAATTTCCATCATTACCTTGGTTTTAGGGCAATTATTGGTGACGCATATTTTTACGTTCCGCACGACATTAAGCATCATCGTTAATTTTGTCGGTGGCGTGTACTTTATTTATTTGTTATTAAGAGCAAACAAAAAATGGCAATAGAAATTCGCAATATTACTAAAAGTTATGGAAGCAAAAAGGTGGTGGATAATGTGTCACTCACCATTCCTACGGGGAAGATTACGTCTTTTATCGGGCCGAATGGCGCAGGGAAGAGTACGGTGCTGTCTATTATGAGCCGTTTGTTGAATGCGGATAGTGGTGAGATCTATCTCAACGGTGAATTGCTCAATCGTAAGAAAAGTAGCGATATTGCGAAACAACTTGCGATTTTAAAGCAAGCTAACAACATTAATTTGCGTCTAACCATTGAAGATTTAGTCGCTTTTGGGCGTTTCCCTTATTGCAAAGGAAACTTAACCCAAACTGACCGCACTTTTATTGATAATGCCATTGCTTATATGAATTTAGATGATATTCGTCATCAATATATCGATAACTTAAGTGGTGGGCAGCGACAACGCGCTTATATTGCGATGACACTTGCACAAGATACGGATTATATTTTGTTGGATGAACCATTAAATAATCTGGATATGAAACATTCAGTACAGATCATGCAAGTTTTGCGAAAATTAGCGACAGAACTCAACAAAACCGTGGTGATTGTGATTCACGATATTAATTTTGCCTCTTGTTATTCAGACTACATTGTTGCCATGAAAAATGGAAAATTAGTGCATCAAGGGGAAGTTAACCACATTATGCAATCGCCCGTGTTACAAGATATTTATGATATGGCGATACCTATTCAGGATATCGACGACCATAAAATTGCTGTTTATTTTAGATAAATAAGGAAATCTTCATGAAAAAAACATTATCAACATTAGCACTTTCACTTTTTGCTTTGGTCGGTGTTGCTCAAGCAGCAGATATTACCGTTGAAAATGCCGCCGGAAAGCAGGTTGTGCCACAAAATCCACAGCGAGTCATTGTGCTTGATTTTGGTGCAGCAGACACACTTCGTGCATTAGGTGTGCAAGATAAAATCGTGGGCTTCCCACAAAGCGGAAAAATTCCAAGTTATCTTTCAGAATTTGCAGACAAAAAATATAAGAATGTCGGTGATTTGAAAGAACAATCATTGGAGCAAATTAACGAACTCAATCCGGATTTGATCATCGCGTCTAAACGTCAAGAAAAAATGATCGACAAATTTAAAGAAATTGCGCCAGTATTTAATGTTGAAAATGACTACAACAATTACTACCCGAGTTTTCAACAAAATGTGACCGCACTTGGTCAGATCTTTGGTAAAGAAAATGTTGCGAAAGAAAAACTTTCAGCATTAGAAAGTAAGGTTGACCAAGTCGCCAAAGATGCGAAAGGCAAAACAGCCTTATTGGTACTTGTCAATGAAAGTAAAATCAGTGCCTTTGGTGATGGTTCTCGTTATGGTATGGTGTATCAAAAATTTGGTTTTAAACCGATTGATGACAGCATTAAATCATCTACGCACGGACAAAGTGTTGGTTTTGAATATATCTTAGAAAAAAATCCAGACTTTTTACTTGTCGTGGATCGTACCGCGGCGATTACAGAAAAAGCCAACAATGCACAAAAAGTATTGGATAACGATATCATCAAACAAACCAAAGCATATAAAGATGGACACATTGTGTATCTTGATGCAGCCAATTGGTATCTTGCGTTTGGTGGTTTAGAAAGCATGGAAATCATCGCGCAAGAACTTGATCGTGCAGTGAAAAAATAATACAAAAAACCATCTAAAAGGGCAGTCAAGGATTGCCCTTTTTATATGTAAATTAATCTTTACACATATCAATAAACTCCCTATCATATTGGCATCATTCAATAAAATGAGCTTATTTTATGCTGACATTTAATCCACAAGATCCTTTCTCTTGCTTTGTCACTCAAAGCCTTTCCATGAAAAGTGCGGTCGAAAATGCACAACGTTTTGCGATGTTTGATGTGCCGCTTTTAATTCAAGGTGAAACGGGTACTGGTAAAGACTTATTAGCAAAATCTTGTCATTTTGCGAGCTTGCGCCGTGAGAAAAAATTCATTGCAGTAAACTGTGCGGGCTTGCCAGATGAAGATGCGGAAAGCGAAATGTTTGGGCGTAAAGTAGGTGACAGTGAAACCATCGGTTTTTTTGAATATGCTAACGAAGGCACGGTGTTGCTGGATGGTATTGCGGAGCTTTCATTAAGTTTACAGGCAAAATTATTGCGTTTTTTAACCGATGGTTCTTTCCGTCGAGTGGGGGAAGAAAAAGAACATCATGCAAATGTTCGGGTGATTTGTACCTCACAAGAACCGATGGAAAAACTGTTAGAGCAAGGGAAATTACGAAGTGATTTATTTCATCGCTTAAATGTTTTAGCGCTAATTGTGCCACCACTGCGTGAACGATTAGAAGACATTCAGCCTTTAACCGAAGGTTTTTTACAAGAAATCAGCACACAGCTTAAGATTTCAATGCCGCAATATGAGGCTAATTTTTTAAATTATTTAAAAAGTCAGCCTTGGCAAGGTAATGTGCGAGAACTATACAATGTCTTGTATCGTGCCTGTTCCTTAGCAAAAAATAACCAGCTTGATATTGAAAGTTTAAATTTAAAACCTATACAAAGTGCGGTCATTTCTGTGGATGATTTTGGTGAGCAAACCCTGGATGAGATCATGGGGCAATATGAGGCGAGTGTACTCCGCGCTTTTTATGCACAATATCCAAGTACGCGAAAATTGGCACAACGATTAGGCGTATCACATACGGCGATTGCCAATAAATTAAAACAATACGGTATTAGTAAATAATTTTTGACAGGTTAGGGAATTGTTTACAAAGTTTGAGCCATTCGACTTTATCAATTTGTACATTGAGGATAAATTCACCTTCATCTGAAATTTGCTCGTGACGAATGCTATCTAATTGATAAAGCGCATGGCGGATTTTGCCCTCTTGTGGGAGCAGCGTGAGGGTGAAAGAAAGTATCTCATTTTTCAACCGCACTTTAATGGCTTCAAGCAGTAGATCTAATCCTTCACCTGAATGTGCGGAAAGGTAAACGGCAACGGGCTTATTCTCGTCATCATATTCAATATGAGGCGCCACATTTTCCAATAAATCAATTTTGTTATACACCAATAATGCAGGCACTTTATCAGCCTTAATTTCTTCCAACACTAAATTCACAGCTTCAATATTTTCGATTTTTCGAGCGTCTGCTGCATCAATGACATGCAATAACAAACTGGCTTCTACCGTTTCTTGCAAGGTAGATTTAAAAGCGGAAACTAAATCATGGGGAAGTTGGCGAACGAAACCAACGGTATCCGCGAGAATTGCCGTACCAACATCTTGAATTTGTAAACGTCTTAATGTGGGATCGAGGGTAGCAAAAAGCTGATCCGCCGCATAGACATTGGCTTGTGTGATGAAATTGAATAACGTAGATTTCCCCGCATTGGTATAACCCACTAAGGAAATGGTCGGAATATCCGCTTTTTGTCGGGTTTGGCGATTTTGATTGCGTTGTTTTTCGACTTTTGCCAAACGATTTTGCAACTGTGCAATACGCACCTTGATTAAACGGCGATCCGTTTCTAATTGCGTTTCCCCTGGACCACGTAATCCAACCGCACCTTTTTGTTGATCTAAGCCTGTTTTTCGGCGAACTAATCGAGTGGATAAATGCTTAAGCTGAGCTAATTCAACTTGTAATTTCCCTTCGTGTGATCGAGCTCGTTGGGCAAAGATATCTAAAATTACCCTAGTGCGATCCACCACTCGGCATTGGCAGATGCTTTCCAAATTACGGGTTTGTGCAGGGGTTAATTGATGATTTACCAAAACAACATCAGTATCTAAAGCTTTTACTGCATCCGCAATTTCTTGTGCTTTTCCTTCACCGATAAAATATTTTGCTTGTGGTGTAGCACGGCTCGTGGTGATGATTTGTAAAATCTCAACATTGGCAGATTCCGCTAAAAGTTGGAATTCTTGCAGATCTTCAATGTTTTTATTTTGAGAAAAGAAAACATGCACGACGACAGCTTTATCTTTCGCCGATTGGCTATTGTCGCCTGTTTTAGATGACGAAAGTGCGGTTGAAATTTCAGGTGAATTTTCAACCGCACTTAAATTGATGAAATCATTCATTGAACAGAATTATTCTGCTTGTGTTTCTACTTCCGCTACAGCATCAGAAGTTTGTGCTGCATGATGACCGCCATTATTATTGTGGTGAGAAACAGAACGAGCTGGAACCACAGTCGAAATTGCGTGTTTGTACACCATTTGGTTAACCGTGTTTTTTAATAAAATCACGAATTGGTCGAATGATTCGATTTGACCCTGTAATTTAATCCCATTAACGAGATAAATCGAAACAGGAATACGTTCACGGCGTAACGCATTCAAATAAGGATCTTGTAATGATTGTCCTTTTGCCATTTTGCTATCCTTTGTTGTTATATGTTAATTAATGATAGAAACGAGTTGTCTCCGTCATCAAATATAACAATAAACATTTTTCTTGTCTATGGGTTTATCTCTTTGCTTTCACGCAGTTTTTTCAGAATTGTTTTCATTTTTTCATCTAGTTGAGCATTGAAACGTAATGTTTCGCCCGTTTTAGGGTGCTCAAAGCGAATAGAAAATGCATGTAAAAACAAACGATTGAGTCCGAGATCTTGCATATATTTATCGAATTCTTTATCACCGTATTTATCATCCAGCGCGATTGGGTGACCTGCATATTGAGTATGAACTCGGATCTGATGGGTTCTTCCCGTTACAGGCGACGCTTTTACTAAGGTCGCATTTTGATAGCGTTCTTCAATGGCAAATCGCGTTTCAGAAGGTTTACCTTGCTCACTGACTTTAACAATGCGTTCACCACTGGCTAGCTCATTTTTTAATAAAGGCGCTTGCACAACTTTTACATGAGATTGCCATTGTCCACGCACGAGTGCGAGATAATCTTTTTGTACCGTTTTAACTCGAAGTTGTTCGTGTAAGTTGCGTAAGGCAGAGCGTTTCTTCGCCACTAATAAGATACCTGATGTATCTCTGTCTAAACGATGAACCAATTCCAAAAAACGGGCTTCAGGACGTAATGCACGCAAGGCTTCAATCACGCCAAAATTCAAACCACTCCCGCCATGAACCGCAATGCCAGAAGGTTTGTTCAATACTAATAAACAATCATCTTCAAAGATAATATGGCTTTCAAGGGAGGCGACTTTATTCAAGTTTTTAGATATCGGTGCAGTATTTTTTTCAGAAACACGAACTGGTGGCACTCGCACCACATCACCATTTTGCAATTTATATTCAGGTTTGATTCGTCCTTTGTTCACACGTACTTCTCCTTTACGCAGAATGCGATAAATCAAACTTTTTGGCACACCTTTTAATTTTGCCAATAAATAATTATCAATGCGTTGTCCAGCTTCATCCTCAGAAATCGTGAGCATTTTGACGGATTGATTGATGATTTTTTCTTGTTTTTCAGTCATTGAATCTGTCCTTTAAAAATTGGGCTGAATCATATCACATTATCCCTAGTGATAATAGCAAGAATGCCTTGCTAATTTAGCCCCGAATGTGGATAATAGAGCGTCTTTCTGCGCCTCAAATTTGGCATTTAGAAAGCGATTTTGTATGTTGGTCAAAACTCAATGCGGCAAATGGCATAAGACATTGATAATCAACATGTTTTTCTTGAGGATTAACGCTTCCTTGCAATGCGTAATTAACACATCGCATTGTTTTACGAAAATTGTCTTAGATAACAATTGAGTATGCTATCAATGCACCCAGCAACACACAGTCGTGAGATTGACTGTTCGCGAGAAACACGAGGTCGATGGCTAAGGTCAGTAAATCTGTAAAGTGCGGTTAATTTTCAAGGTATTTTAGATTATTCAAACGAGAAATTGACAATGAAAAGAATGTTAATCAATGCGACTCAAAAAGAAGAGTTGCGCGTTGCGTTGGTCGATGGCCAGCGTTTATTCGACTTGGACATTGAAAGTCCGGGTCATGAACAGAAAAAAGCCAATATTTACAAAGGGAAAATCACTCGCGTAGAGCCGAGTTTAGAAGCTGCCTTTGTAGATTATGGTGCAGAGCGCCATGGCTTCCTTCCTTTAAAAGAAATTGCCCGCGAGTATTTCCCTGCTGATTATGTGTTCCAAGGTCGTCCAAATATCCGTGATATTTTGACTGAAGGACAAGAAGTAATCGTTCAGGTGAACAAAGAAGAACGCGGCAATAAAGGCGCAGCCTTAACCACTTTTGTTTCCCTTGCCGGTAGTTATTTGGTGATTATGCCAAACAATCCACGTGCAGGTGGTATCTCTCGCCGTATTGAAGGCGATGAACGTATCGAATTAAAAGAAGCATTGAGTTCTTTAGATGTACCGGAAGGTGTTGGTCTTATCGTGCGTACAGCGGGTGTAGGTAAATCACCAGAAGAATTGCAATGGGACTTAAAAGTACTTTTACATCATTGGGAAGCAATTAAACAAGCTTCACAAAGTCGTCCTGCACCGTTCTTAATTCACCAAGAAAGTGATGTGATCGTTCGTGCGATCCGTGATTACTTGCGTCGTGATATTGGTGAGATCTTAATTGATAGCCCGAAAGTATTTGAAAAAGCAAAAGCGCACATCAAACTTGTGCGTCCAGATTTCATCAATCGTGTGAAACTGTATCAAGGCGAAGTGCCACTATTTAGCCACTATCAAATTGAATCTCAAATTGAATCCGCCTTCCAACGTGAAGTACGTTTACCTTCTGGTGGTTCGATTGTGATCGATGTGACAGAAGCGTTAACAGCGATCGATATCAACTCGGCGCGTTCAACTCGTGGTGGTGATATTGAAGAAACCGCATTAAATACCAACCTTGAAGCGGCAGATGAGATTGCTCGTCAATTACGTTTACGTGACTTAGGTGGATTAGTAGTCATCGATTTCATCGATATGACACCTGTTCGTCACCAACGTGAAGTAGAAAATCGTATCCGTGATGCAGTGCGTCAAGACCGTGCACGTATTCAAATCAGCCGTATTTCTCGCTTCGGCTTGTTGGAAATGTCACGTCAGCGTTTAAGTCCATCATTGGGTGAGTCTTCTCATCATGTGTGTCCACGCTGCCAAGGTACGGGTAAAGTGCGTGATAACGAAAGTTTATCGCTTTCAATTTTACGTTTAATCGAAGAAGAAGCGTTAAAAGAAAATACCAAACAAGTACACACTATCGTGCCGGTACAAATCGCGTCTTACTTACTTAACGAAAAACGTAAAGCAGTAAGCAGCATCGAAAAACGCCATGATGTAGAGATTATCGTGGTGCCAAATGAAGCGATGGAAACCCCGCACTTCAGCGTGTTCCGCGTACGTGAAGGTGAAGAACTGAATGAATTAAGCTACAACTTAGCCAAATTCCATGAAGCGCAAGACGATGCATTCGTACCAGAAGAATCCCTTGTTTCACGTAATATTGAAACCGCAGCTGTGACATCTGAACAAGTGATGGAAAGTGCTGCGGTATCGCTATCGATCCCAACGGCAGCACCAGCACCAGTTGAGCGCAAACCAGAGGGACCATCATTGTTTGCGAAAATTGTTGCTGCAATTAAAGGTTTGTTTGCTTCTGAGCCAAAAGCAGAAGAGAAAAACCAAAACAATCGTAATAATCGTAACGGAAATCGTAATAATCGTCGTAATCAAGATCGTCGTAATAATCGTCGTTCTCGCAATGAAAATAGTGACAATGCGAAAAATACAGACGAAGAAAATGCACGCCCAACTCGTGAGCGTGTGAATAATCGTCGTAATCGTCGCAACGTTAATGAAGAGGTTATTTCAGAAAGTGCGGTTAATTTAGCGAATGTTTCTGATGATAATCGCCAAGAAGAAAAAGCAGAGAAACCGGTAGCTGAGCGTCGTCAACGTCGTGATTTACGTAAACGCGTTCGCATTGATGACAATGCAAATAACGGAAATGAGAATGTGATTGAAGCGGTTGAAGTTTCTGCGATTAAAAATGACGTGGTTGAAAACACCACTGTTGATAATCCAGAAGATAAACCACGTCAAGAACGTCAGCGCCGTACACCTCGTCATTTACGTGCATCGAATAATCAACGCCGTCGTCGTAATGAAGTGAAGTCCCCGATGCCATTATTTGCAGCGGTAGCTTCTCCAGAATTAGCAAGCGGTAAAGTATGCATCGATTATTCAGCTGTGAATGCACCGAAAGAAAATAATTTCTTATCGGTAGATGAGTTGCTTGAGCAAGAAAAAACGAAAAAAGGTGTGATTACGCCTGCAACAGGTATTGTTGTGGAAGAGAAATCAGTTGAAGCACAACCTGCGTTAGATTTCATTACTCAACCGGCAAATGAAGCGATTCAACAGAAAGTGCAAGAATCATTAGAACGTTTGCATCATAAATCAGAACCTGTTGCTCAAGTCGCAACTGCAGAAGTTGAACCACAAGAAAAAGCAAAATTTGTAAGTTCTTATGTGTTCACTGGTCGTGCAGGTACTATTTCAGCCGTACCACATACAAAAGCGGCCATGACACTAGCTAAAGCACCAGATGAAGAGTCTAAGCCATTCCCAATTGTAGAATGGACGGAGTCTCGTTATTACTTTAATGGTAAAGGCGCGGCAGGCCATCATAGTGCAATTAGCCATATTTATTCTGAACCGACACAAGCGAAAGCAGAGTAATATCCTAATAATAAAGACGGAACCAATAGGTTCCGTTTTTTATTTTGTGTATTTTTAAAACATTGTGATTTAAAAGTAGTCAGTCAGATAATTTTTTTATTTTCTTGCTTGACGGGGTGGGGGAAAAAACGTATTATTCACCTCGCTTAAATCACGGAGGAATGGTCGAGTGGTTGAAGGCACCGGTCTTGAAAACCGGCGAGGGTTTACGCCCTCCGTGAGTTCGAATCTCACTTCCTCCGCCATCAAATTCAAAAAAATCCCTAAGTCGAAAGATTTAGGGATTTTTGCTTTTCACTCTATTTCAAAAAGATCTTATTTTTTGACCGCACTTTCTTGTGCTTCTTTGAAGGCAAGGTATTCTTCTAAGGTCTCAATGGCTTCTAAACATTTTTGACGACGCGTTAAATAAATTGCGGCTGTTTGCTTATGTACATCTCGTTGAATATCTGTTTGAGCCGTATTCGCTTGTGCTTTAGCTTCTTCGTATTTTTCCGTGAGTTGCTGTAAGGCTTCATAATATTTTTCTAGACGCTCTCTTGGCGGAAGTCGATGAATGCTGTGCTGTGATTTACTGCTTGTAACTGGTTGTTCCATTTTTTTCGGTTGAATAGCTTTTTTATGCTTGCGATTCATAGCTTCAGTCAATGCGGTGCATTGCCCTAAAAGATGTTCAGCCATAAATACAATTTGCTCTTCATTTTGATGGGGAAGGCTGCATAGCTTCGTTAAGCTTTGTTGAATTTCTTTGAGATAAAAACCGACGGTTTCAAAATCTTCAGTAAATAAAGTGCGGTTAAATTTAGCATTGATTTTTTTATCTAAGTCAGCTTGATAAGATTGAGCACGTTGCTGTACTTTTTGTTCGAGCGTATTGAGTAATGATTGAATAGACATAAAAAAATCCCCGCATAATGAATGCAGGGATTATAACGATTAAAGGGTCATGGCTGCAATCCAACCGAATGCTAATAATGGGATGTTGTAGTGAATAAAGGTTGGTACAACAGAATCCCAAATGTGGTCGTGTTTACCATCCATATTCAAACCGGATGTTGGACCAAGTGTGGAGTCAGAAGCCGGTGAACCCGCATCCCCTAATGCCGCCGCTACACCTACGATAGCCACTGTTGCAAGTGGTGAGAAACCAAAAGAGAGACAAAGTGGTACATAAATTGAGGTGATAATTGGCACGGTTGAGAAAGAAGAGCCAATACCCATGGTAATCAATAAGCCAACGAGTAACATTAAGAATGCCGCAACGCCTTTGCTTTGAATCACACCCATTGAAAGTGCATCAACTAACTCTTTCACACCGCTTGTGGTATTAATCACATTCGCGAAACCAGAAGCCGCAATCATAACGAAGCCGATCATCGCCATTAAGCGTAAACCTTGTTGGAAAATGTCGTTACTTTCTTTGAGTTTGAAAATACCAAAGGCACCGAAAATCACTAAACCGACTAAGCCACCAATGATAGTTGAACTTGTGAAAAGCTGGGTAGCAAATGTAGCGACAATGGCGACTACACTTGCGGTAATTTGAATCGGTTTAATGTTTGCAATGTGTTGTTCAATTTCAGTTGTAGTTGGTTCTGCCGTTGTCACAACATACTCACGCGGTTTACGATAGGTAACAAATACGGCAGTGAGTAAACCAAGAATCATACCAATAACAGGGATAAGCATAGCGAAAGAAACTTCACCAACACTGGTTTGTAAACCGAGTGGGGCACCAGCAAGATTGATATTTTTTACTAAAACGCTTTCAATAAAGATTTTCCCGAAACCAACCGGCAAGATCATATAGGTTGCGGTTAAACCAAAGGTAATAATACAAGCCACTGCACGACGATCGATTTTTAAACGGTTAAAAATAGAAAGTAAAGGCGGTACCACAATCGGAATAAACGCAATGTGCACAGGGAGCAAGTTTTGGGATGAAATTGAGAATAAAAGCAAAATACCAAGCAGCATATATTTAAACCAGGCTAAATTTTTACCAGTTGGTGTTTTGTTCATTCGGGTAATAATTTTGTAGGCAAGCAAATCAGTGATGCCAGATTTTGAAATCGCAATGGCAAATGCACCGAGCATCGCATAGTTCATCGCCACTTCAGCACCACCACCTAAGCCGCCTGTAAAGGTTTCAATGGTTTTACTTAAACCTAGGTCTCCGCATAAGCCGGCTGTAAGCGCGGAAATTACCAGTGCGATAACCACGTTCACGCGCAGTAGGCTTAATGCCAGTAGTACGACAATTGAAATAACAACGGGATTCGATAGCATATTGTTGTTCCTTATTGATTAATTAAAAGAAAAAGGGCGCATAAAAGAAAATTGATTTAAGGTTAGATGTCGCATAGTAATAAACTCCTGTAATTAATAATAAAACAAAACCCCTCGAAAGTTGCCTTCCGAGGGGTAAGATTTTTTGATCTTTATCTTGTCAGCTCGGAAGAAATCTTCCAAGCGCGCCAACAGCCTGAAAGATTATTCAGTTGAATGGCGATGATGGTGACGCAGGATAAAGTTCATTTGAAACTCTCTTATTTAGATAACTAAATCGAATTACTTTTTAAAATACGGTAAACCGAAAACGATTGCAAGCCTTTTTTCTAAAAAAAATTTGAAAATTAAAGTGCGGTCTGATTTTCAGCTGTTTTTTCCGTTTCATTTGTTTGAGCAATATGCGGGAAACCACCAAGATCTTTTAAGTGATTGACCATATAGCAGAATAATTCCGCTGTGCGTTCGGTGTCATATAGCGCAGAGTGTGCTTGTTTACCATCAAAAGGGATTTTTGCTGCTTGGCATGCTTTGACGAGCACTGTTTGTCCAAACATAAAACCGGCAAGCGTTGCGGTATCAAACATCCCAAAAGGGTGGAATGGATTGCGTTTTACACCTGTGCGTTCAGCCGCCGCCATCACGAAACTTTGGTCAAAAGCCGCGTTATGAGCCACGATGATAGAACGCTGACATTCCGCATCCTTTTGTCCACGACGTACCATTTGGAACAATCCCGTGATCGCATCTAATTCAGATATGGCACCACGCAATGGATTGTGAATATCAATCCCATTGAATTTGAGAGATTCGGGATTAATATTCGCCCCCTCAAATGGTTCAATATGAAAATGGCATTTTTGATCAGGTTGTAAATTGCCATTCTCATCCATTTTTAAGGTGATAGCTGCAAGCTCTAAAAGTGCATCTTTTTTTGCATCAAACCCAGCCGTTTCCACATCAATAATGACAGGAAAGTAGCCACGGAAGCGATTTTTTAATTGGTGATGATAAGGAATTTCAGGTGTATCTGACACAATGTATTCCTTAATTCCCTAAAGCTGATTTTGCACTTTTGTTTTCGATAAATTCGATCTTATAACCATCTGGATCTTCAACGAATGCAATCACGGTTGTGCCGCCTTTAACTGGGCCGGCTTCACGAGTGACTTTACCGCCATTAGCACGTACTGCTTCACAAGTCGCGTAAATATCATCTACACCAATAGCAATATGCCCATAAGCATTACCAAGATCATATTCAGTTACGCCCCAGTTGTATGTTAATTCAATTTCTGCAGCGCTTTCGCCATCTTCGTAACCTAAAAAAGCAAGCGTATATTTATACTCAGGGTTTTCACTTGTGCGTAATAAACGCATACCTAAAACATCTTGATAAAATTTAATAGAGCGGTCTAAATCACCTACTCGAAGCATCGTGTGTAAAATTCTCATGTCGTTTTCCTTCTTTAATTGTGTTCGCTAAATTATGCCATAGAATGCGATTTGGCGCGAATTAATCTTCAACATAGGATAAATTGCATCATATTTTTTAATTGATTTATTTACCTTACTATTATGCTAAGATAATACTAATCTTTTTATAAAAAGGAAAAAATGAATGAATACAACAGGCCTTTTTAATCTTTCTTGGCAACGTTATTTAAATTTACTGTTTTTATTATTAACTGTGGGATTTTTAACGAGTGGCGTAGTCACGTTAATTGCAGCTAATTTAGATTATTTTTCTGATTTAGCCAAAATTTATGGCTTACAAACATTGCTTGTGGTGACAGTGATATTAGGTATTTATTGCTTTATTCGAGAGAGTCGTCGACAAGCCAAAGAAAAATTAAAGTGGAAGACATATAGCCTCTTTTTTGTTGTTTCTGTCTTGATTGGCGGTTTATTTGCCTTAGTCGGCCAAACCTATCAAACAGGGGCCGATGTATGGCAGTTATTTGCTGTTTGGACACTTTGCCAACTTCCATTTTTATTATTATTTCCGAATGTGGCCTCTGCATTATTATTTGCCGCCACCGCCAATGTTGCGTTTTATTTATTTAATGAACAAAACTCGCATAACTCAATGTGTTATGCCGTGTTGATTAATGCTGGATTACTTGTGATATCAGAATTATTCAGTAAAGCTTTTCATGACCAACATTGGCGCATTTTACCCAAAGTATTTCTAGTACTGACTTTTGCCAGTTTATTCGGTTTAATAGTAATTTATGATGTGTACTTTTATGCTTATGCTTGGGGTGAGCTTGGTCGTTCACCTCTCAGTTCTTTGCTAATTGCTATTCCTGCCTTAATCGCACTTTATGTATATCACAAATATCGCTTTGATTTTATTAATTTAATTATTTCAGTCATAGCCTTACTTGGCGCTTATTGCTTTTTGGCATCTCTTTTGATTCGTGGTGTAGAAGAGGGGGTGGTTTTAGGATTGATTGGCTTTATTTTCACAGTCATGGCAATCAAGTGGTTGGTGAAACTCTATAAACAAGAATATCCAAATAATAAGAAATTCCATTGGGCGATTTCAATACTATGGATGATAGCTTTATTGATAGCTTTCGTGACTATAGGTGTTTGGTTATTTTTATTTTTAGGTTTAGATGCGTCTAGTGCATTCATCGTTGGTATTCTTTTATTTAGTATAGCTTGGTTGATTACTTTAAATAAAGATAAAAATGAATACACTACAATTTTAGCAGGTTTATTTTTTCTGATCGCAAATAGTTTTTTAGGATTCTATTTGCTTGTTAAATTTGATGATTTTTTTCTTTTATTAGGATATGAATTTAGCGAGGATTCAAATTTCGGTATCTTTATCTCCGCACTGATTTTTCCAGTTATTATTATCGTTAGCTACAAATTGATGCCGAATTCTTTAGTGAGGATTCTACTGGTTACCCAGCTTCTCGTGTATTGGCAAATTTCCTATAATCTATATTTCCATAATTACAGCTTGAATAACGCATGGTTTAACACATGGTTTAATAACACATGGTTTAATAAAATCCAGCTCCTGAGTTCTATTGTACTCTTTTATTGGGTCATGCGACCTAATCAATCAGCGCGAATTCATTTAAAGCCTATTGCCTGGGGAACAGTATTATTCTCTCTATGGATCTCTGTGCCGTCGTATATGACGATTCCTTGGGTAGATTATGGCCTTATTGATACAGATGTTTCAAGTGATGTCATGCCAGCAGACGCGATGAGTCTTGATAATGTGTTGCAAGTTTTAAGTGGACAATTTTGGTCACACTTCCAGTTTGATGTTAGCCATATCTTATATTTACTTGTCTGTGCATTACCATTAATTGTCTATGCACTAATGAATAAGCATAGTGAATCCAAACACACAGAAGCAGTGTTAATTTTATTTGTATTAACCTTGTTTGCATTAGGCTTTGTTGGGATACCCGTCATTTTATATTTAACTGCGTTATTATTGCTTGTTTATTGGACGGACAGCCGTGCGTTCTTCGGTCTTTTGGTATTTGCCTTTGTTGTTTATTTAGGTGGGTTCTATTACCAATTGAGCATCCCATTACTCTATAAAGGGGTATTGCTAGTAAGCTTTGCCGTTATTTTTGCGATTGTTACTTTATTCTTACATGCACGTTATAAAGCGCCTTCACAAAGTGCGGTAGAAAACCATCCTGTTTTTAAAGCACCGATTTGGCTTGTTGGCGTCTTTGTGATTGCGTTATTGGGGGCGGTGAACTATAAAGTGCAGCAATTTGAAGATGTGCTGGTTACTGGTAAGCCTATTGTCTTAAAAATCGCCCCTGTGGATCCTCGTTCATTGATGCAAGGCGATTATATGGTATTGAATTACGCTATTTTATCTGAGTTTCAGCAAAGTCAGGTTTTACCTGAATCAAATGAATCTCTTGAAAGCAATGAACCTATTGATACTGTTGAATCTAATGAAACCACAGGTATAGATGAATCAAGTCCTTCGGAGAAAAAAGCTTATATCCTTGTTCATCTTGATAAAAATCATGTTGCGACATTTTGTGAGGCGCAATCAGAAATACCAACAGATTTTAAACATTGCACACCAAATGTTTATTTGCCAATTCGTTATAATGGTGGTTGGCTTCCTGAATTACCAAGCCAAGATTATTTCTTTGCAGAAGGGAAAGGTGAATATTATGCACAAGCAGAATATGCAGAGTATCGCTTTAAAGACGGTATTTTGTTGCTAGCTCGTTTATTAGATAAGGATTTAAAAGGGTTATAAAGCATTAGTGACAAATAAGGGCGTATTTGATACGCCCTTATTTTTTAGATTATTGATTGGGTTATGATTATTTCACTGCAATCATTGAGCCAAAATTAAAACATTGGAACCATAATTCGACGTGTGAAAATCCGATGTTTTTTAACCGCTCTTTGTGGATGTTAATCGAGTCAGTACGCATGACATTTTCAAGTGCGGTGCGTTTTTGGCTCACTTCAAGCTCACTGTAACCGTTAGCGCGTTTGAATTGGTGATGGAGGTCAATAAGCAACTCATTCACTTTTTCATCTTCAAAACGGAATTTTTCAGAGAGCACCAATACACCATTTGGGTTTAAACCTTGGTAGATTTTGGTGAGCAAGGCTATACGATCTTCTGGTGGTAAAAATTGCAACGTGAAGTTGAGTACAACCATTGAGGCGTTCTTAATTTCAATTTGACGAATATCATCGCAAAGAATTTCTACGGGCACATCACTATGATAAGCCGCAACGTGCTGACGGCAGCGTTCCACCATTGGTAAAGAATTATCGACACCGATAATTTTCACATTCGGTTGTTTAATATTACGTCGCATAGAAAGAGCTGCCGCACCGCGTGAACAGCCTAAATCATAGACTTGGCTGTCAGCAGTCACAAAACGTTCAGCCAACATACCAATCGCCGTGATAATGTTGGAGTAGCCCGGAATCGAGCGTTGAATCATATCGGGGAAAACTTCCGCCACACTTTCATCAAAAGTAAAATCGCCCAGTTTTTCGATCGGGGCTGCAAAAATCGTATCTTTCATCATGATTAAATTCTGTTGTTGTATTGAGAGGGCATTTATTTAGATAAAATGCAAAAAACTGCAGTCATTTTAGTGAAAGTTTTTAAAGGATCAAATAAATTTCGCTTTTCAATTTAAAAGGCATGTCTTTTTCCGTATAATCAACGCGTTAATTATCCATTTTTAGAAAAATGAAAGGAATATAGAAATGATGCGTACACATTATTGCGGTGCATTAAACCGCAACCATATTGGACAAGAAGTAACATTAAGCGGTTGGGTTCACCGTCGTCGCGATTTAGGTGGTTTAATTTTTATTGATATGCGTGATCGTGATGGTGTCGTACAAGTTTGTTTTGACCCGAAATATCAAGAAGCGTTAACTGCAGCTTCAGGCTTACGTAATGAATTTTGTATTCAAATTAAAGGTGAAGTGATCGCGCGTCCAGACAATCAAATTAATAAAAATATGGCGACAGGCGAAGTGGAAGTGTTAGCGAAAGAATTACGCATCTACAACGCTTCTGACGTTTTACCATTAGACTTCAACCAAAATAACACCGAAGAACAACGTTTAAAATATCGTTATTTAGATTTACGTCGTCCAGAAATGGCACAACGTTTGAAAACCCGTGCAAAAATCACCAGCTTTGTGCGTCGTTTTATGGATGACAATGGTTTCCTTGATATTGAAACCCCAATGCTTACCAAAGCAACGCCAGAAGGTGCGCGTGACTATTTAGTGCCAAGCCGTGTACATAAAGGCAAATTCTATGCATTGCCGCAATCACCTCAGCTTTTCAAACAGCTTCTCATGATGTCTGGTTTTGATCGTTATTATCAAATTGTGAAATGTTTCCGTGATGAAGACTTACGTGCAGATCGTCAACCTGAATTTACTCAAATCGATGTGGAAACCTCTTTCTTAACAGCACCAGAAGTGCGTGAGATTATGGAACGCATGGTACACGGTTTATGGCAAAACATCATTGGTGTGGATTTAGGTAAATTCCCACAAATGACCTGGCAAGAAGCGATGACTCGTTTTGGCTCAGATAAACCGGATTTGCGTAACCCGCTTGAATTAGTCGATGTGGTAGATATCGTTAAAGATGTTGAATTTAAAGTATTTAATGAGCCTGCAAACAATCCAAACGGCCGTGTGGCAGTCATTCGTGTACCAAATGGTACTGAAATCACTCGTAAACAAATTGATGAATATACACAATTTGTTGGTATTTACGGTGCAAAAGGTTTGGCTTGGGCGAAAGTAAATGACATTAATGCGGGCCTTGAAGGCGTACAAAGCCCGATTGCGAAATTCTTAAATGAAGAGGTATGGAAAGCATTAGCTGAGCGTGTGAAAGCCCAAACTGGCGATATCTTATTCTTCGGTGCAGACAAATGGCAAACTACCACTGATGCAATGGGCGCATTACGTTTGAAATTAGGTCGTGATCTTGGCTTAACTCGTTTAGACGAATGGCAACCACTTTGGGTGATTGATTTTCCAATGTTTGAACGTGACGATGAAGGTAATCTTGCAGCAATGCATCACCCATTCACTTCACCAAAAGATTTTACGCCAGAACAATTAGAAGCGAATCCAACCGATGCAGTAGCAAATGCTTACGATATGGTTATTAATGGCTACGAAGTTGGTGGCGGTTCTGTTCGTATTTTCGATCCGAAAATGCAACAAACGGTATTCCGCATTCTTGGTATCAACGAACAAGAACAACGTGAAAAATTTGGTTTCTTGTTGGATGCATTGAAATTCGGCACGCCGCCACACGCAGGTTTAGCGTTCGGTTTAGACCGTTTAACTATGCTTTTAACAGGCACTGAAAATATCCGTGATGTGATTGCATTCCCGAAAACAACAGCCGCAGCTTGTTTAATGACAGAGGCACCAAGTTTTGCGAATCCGCAGGCGTTAGCTGAGCTGAGTATCGCAGTGACTAAAGCTGAGTAGTTTCTGTTTTTAAAATCGACCGTAGTTTTACGGTCGATTTTTTGGTTTATTAAGTTATAGGTGTTATTGCAAGGTATAAAATGGAACGCCCAATATCTGTAAGTGTGATTGCTTGGTTATACATACTGGGGGGAGCTAGTGGTTGCTTTTCCCTACTTTTTTCATTATTTGAAGAAACATTTAGTTTAAGTTTCGATCAGATTTTGAGACTATACCTAATAAATTTTGTTCTGGGTGTATTAATTTTTCTTACAGGTATTAAATTGCTTGAAGGGCAAAATAGTGGTCGGATCTTATTTATAATATCAGCTCTTTTATATATTGTGTGGAGCTGGATTAGCTACGGTCTTGACTCAACTTCATTTATTGGCTCAGTCGTTCGCTTAATTGTGTTTGGATTAATTCTCTATCGACCAAGTGTAAATAAATATTTTACTCAAACTTCAAAAGTGTCAGAGTAGAGGGGACTTGTTTCTCATGACTATTCTAGTTTTTAGTATCTAGTATGAGCTAATGCGATATAAGTGCGGTCAAAAATTCAACTGATTTTGACCGCACTTTCTTTTTATTGAAAAAATTTTATTCACTTAAAGACATCACTTTTTTGGTATGAATATGATGTAGTTTTATTTGTTTTGAAGTTATATCCTGAAATTTCAAAATAATTAGATTTTTACTCTTTTATTCTTCTTTAAATGGAACTTTATTTACTTTACTCAAGGATAAAATTCTATTATAAATAAGACCTTTTTCGATTTATGATTAATTTATAAGAGAACATTTTATGAGTGAAGTTTCAACTCCAGTAGAAAAATCAACATGGGCGAGTAAATTCTCTGCCTTAGGCCCTGGAATCGTGATGGCATCAGCAGCTGTTGGTGGTTCACATATTATTGCATCCACCCAAGCCGGTGCGATCTATGGTTGGGAATTAGTGAGCATTGTTATTCTTGCTAATTTATTCAAATATCCTTTCTTCCGTTTCGGTGTTCAATATACCTTAGATACGGGGAATACCTTGTTAGAAGGTTACCGTCAAAAAGGGAAATTCTATCTTTGGTTATTCCTTGCTTTAAACATTTTTGCGACTGTGATTAATACTGCTGCAGTAGGGTTATTAACAGCAGCAATTTTAACGTTTATCACCCCAATCCCTCTACCAATGCCAGTATTGAGCTCATTAGTGATTCTTGTGACAACCGGCATTTTATTGTTAGGGAAATACCGTCTATTAGATAGCTTATCGAAAATTATCATGATTGCTTTAACGGTAACCACCGTGAGCGCTGTAGTGATCGCCTTTATGCGTAATGGTATCCATGGCGTAGCTGCACCTGATTTTGTAGCGCCTTCTCCATGGGAATTAAGTAAATTAGCGTTTTTAGTTGCTTTGATGGGATGGATGCCTGCACCAATTGAAATTTCTGCAATTAACTCAATGTGGGTGGTGGCAAAACGCCGTTTAACCAAAGTGTCTTATCAAGATGGTTTGTTTGACTTCAATGTGGGGTACATCGGTACTGCCATTTTAGCTGTTGTTTTCTTAGCCCTTGGTGCATTAGTACAATATGGTTCGCCAGAAACCGTAGAGATGGTGGGTGGAAAATATATCGCCCAACTTATCAATATGTATGCAAGTACTATCGGTGAATGGTCTCGCTTATTAATTGCGGTGATTGCGTTTATGTGTATGTTTGGTACAACAATTACGGTAATTGATGGTTATTCTCGTACTAATGTTGAAGCAGTACGTATTTTGTCTGGTAAACAAGAAAGCTCAGTAAGAGTTTTAAACATTGGCATGATTTTAGCCGCATTGTCGGGTTTAGCGATTATTTTCTACTTTAATAATGCAGTGGGTCCAATGCTGAAATTTGCGATGATTGCTTCATTTGTTTCTGCGCCAATCTTCGCTTGGTTGAATTTATCTCTGACTAAGCACGCGAAACACAGTGTAAAAGGCGGCTTATTGTGGTTATCCCTTATAGGATTATTCTACTTAACCGCCTTTGCAGGATTGTTTATTGCTCAACAAGCTGGCTGGTTAAACTAAAATAATTGAGATAATTACCGCACTTTAGTTTTAAAGTGCGGTAATTTTTTTGAAAGTTTTTAGCAGAAAAGGTATGATGCAGCCTATTCTTAATTATGCAGATGACGAGTTTGACATATAAAAATAATCAATCGGTTCTTGTGGTAATTTATGCAGAAAGCACGCATCGTGTTCTTATGCTTCAACGTCAAGATGATTCCACTTTTTGGCAATCTGTTACGGGGACATTAGAAAGCAATGAAACCCCAAGAGAGACAGCAATTCGAGAGGTTTGGGAAGAAATAGGATTAAAAATAGAAGAAAATTCGACCGCACTTTTTGATTGCAAAGAGAGCATAGAATTTGAAATTTTCCCGCATTTCCGCTATAAATACGCACCGAATGTGACTCACTGTCATGAACATTGGTTTTTATTGGCAGTTGAGCAGGAATTTGAGCCGATATTAAGTGAGCATTTAGCGTATCAATGGGTTTTACCTGAACAAGCGATCCAAATGACAAAATCGCCGAATAATGCCGAGGCCATCAAAAAATATTTGATGAAAGGCTTTCCTCTATAGAAGAGGGTATAATTTACAAACGTTTTTAAGATAAGAAGGAAAACAACATGGCAGGCCATAGTAAGTGGGCAAATATTAAACACCGTAAAGCAGCACAAGATGCGCAACGCGGTAAAATTTTTACAAAATTAATTCGTGAATTAGTAACCGCTGCAAAAATTGGTGGCGGTGATGTCGGTGCGAACCCGCGTTTACGTGCGGCAGTAGATAAAGCCTTATCAAGCAACATGACTCGCGACACCATTAACCGCGCGATTGAACGCGGTGTGGGCGGTGGTGATGACACCAATATGGAAACAAGAATTTACGAAGGTTATGGTCCGGGTGGAACTGCTGTGATGGTTGAGTGTCTAAGTGACAACGCAAATCGAACCATTTCACAGGTTCGCCCAAGTTTCACTAAATGTGGTGGTAACTTAGGGACTGAAGGTTCTGTGGGCTATTTATTCAGCAAAAAAGGCTTGATTTTAATTAGCCAAGGTGAAGAAGATGCGTTAATGGAGGCAGCAATTGAAGCCGGTGCGGATGATATTCAGCTACAAGATGATGGTTCATTCGAAATCTATACTGCGTGGGAAGATTTAGGTTCTGTGCGCGATGCAATCGAAGCAGCAGGATTTAAAATTGATAACGCAGAAGTGACAATGATTCCATCAACAACGGTTGATCTTGATCTTGAAACTGCGCCTAAATTGTTGCGTTTAATTGACATGTTAGAAGACTGTGACGATGTACAAAACGTATATCATAACGGTGAAATTAGTGATGAAGTTGCAGCTCAGCTGTAATTTTAAGGAGATTTAGAATGAAATTAGCTAAAGTATTACCAGCAATGGCCGCTCTTGTTGTTTTATCAGCTTGTGCAAGCGATGCACCAAAAATGGAAAACAAGGCAGAGCAAACTGCAGCACCTACTGTAACGGATAAAACAGTAGTTTATACTTGTAACAAGAAAACTGTAACTGCAGTTTATCAATTCGAAAACCAAGAGCCAACAGCGGCAATGGTAATGGTAGGCAACAAAGTTGTTGCGAAAGATTTCGCTCGTGATGCAGCTCAAAAAGACTTCACTTCATTTACTTCTGGCAAATATGTTTGGAACGTAGATAGTGGTTTAACTTTAGATAAATTCGATTCTGTTGTGCCAGTAAATCTTTTAATCAAAGGCAAAAAAGCAGATAAAATTGTTGTGAAAAACTGTGATGTAGATGCAAAAGCAACTGCAAAAGCAAACCAATAATTAACGCTAAAAACGGCCGGCATTGACCGGCCGTTTATTTTTGAGAGTTTATGAATATTATTTTAGGCATTGACCCAGGTTCTCGTGTAACGGGTTATGGTGTGATTAGACAAAATGGTCGCCATTTAGAATATCTCGGCAGTGGAGCAATCCGCACGCAGGTCGAGGATTTACCTACACGATTAAAACGAATTTATGCCGGTGTGACAGAAATCATCACGCAATTTCAGCCCGATATGTTTGCTATTGAACAAGTGTTTATGGCTAAAAATGCTGACTCAGCTTTAAAACTGGGACAAGCGCGTGGTACGGCAATTGTGGCAGCGGTGAATCACGATTTACCTGTATTTGAATATGCCGCTCGTTTGGTGAAACAGACTGTCGTAGGGATTGGTTCTGCAGATAAAGTGCAAGTACAAGATATGGTGACACGAATTTTGAAGCTATCAGACAAACCACAAGCAGATGCGGCAGATGCTTTGGCCATTGCGATCACTCATGCTCACACTATTCAGCATTCCTTACATATTGCGGGCTCGGTCAAAACCACAGAAACTCACGAAAAAATGACCGCACTTTTAAAAACAAGGTACAGCCGAGGTCGATTTAGATTAAAAATTTAACTGGATTAATATCCAGTTTTATTTTATTCTATGCAAAAATTTTTTTACATGGAAATCTTATGATCGGTCGTTTGAAAGGCATCTTATTAGAAAAACAACCTCCTGAAATTTTGCTTGATGTACAAGGCGTTGGTTACGAATTATTGTTACCGATGACCAGTTTTTATGATTTACCTGAAATCGGGCAAGAAACTACTTTATTTACCCATCTTGTTGTGCGTGAAGATGCTCATCTTCTTTTTGGATTTGCCCAAAAAACTGACCGCACTTTATTCCGTGAATTAATTAAAACCAATGGTGTTGGACCTAAATTGGCACTTGCGATCTTATCTGCAATGTCAGTAGAGCAGTTTGCTTACGCTATTGAGCGAGAAGAACTGTCAAAATTAGTGAAAATTCCTGGTGTGGGCAAGAAAACAGCTGAACGTTTATTGGTAGAGTTAAAAGGTAAGTTTAAAGATGTTCGCCAAAGTGATTTCTTTGTGGAGAGCAAACATATTCCTTCAACTTCAGAATTACGCAAAGCTGAAAGCTCAGCAGATGAAGCGATTGCTGCATTAATTGCATTAGGCTATAAACCAACCGATGCTGAAAAAATGGTGAAAAAAGTGGCTAAAGCAGACTTAACCAGTGAGCAATTAATTCGCGAAGCCTTAAAAGCCGCACTATAAAGATTAAACAGATATGATCGAAGCAGATAGAATTATTAGCAGTCAGGCAAAGATGGATGAAGATGTCATCGATCGTGCGATTCGTCCAAAACTTTTAGCCGACTATGTGGGACAACCACAAGTGCGAGAGCAGATGGATATTTTCATCAAGGCCGCAAAATTGCGTCAAGATGCCTTAGATCATCTGTTGATCTTTGGTCCTCCAGGTTTAGGAAAAACAACGCTAGCTAATATTGTGGCAAATGAAATGGGTGTGAATATTCGCACAACATCAGGCCCTGTGCTTGAAAAAGCTGGCGATTTAGCGGCAATGCTGACAAATCTTGAACCCCATGATGTGTTATTCATTGATGAAATTCACCGTCTTTCTCCTGCGATTGAAGAAGTGCTTTATCCGGCAATGGAAGATTATCAGCTGGATATTATGATTGGTGAAGGGCCAGCAGCACGTTCAATTAAATTGGATTTACCCCCTTTTACATTAATTGGCGCTACAACCAGAGCTGGTTCATTAACCTCGCCATTGCGTGATCGTTTCGGTATTGTTCAACGTTTAGAATTTTATTCCGTTGAAGATTTAACGTCTATTGTGACAAGAAGTGCCTCTTGCTTAAATCTAGAATTAGAAGATAAAGCCGCTTTTGAAGTCGCTCGTCGTTCACGTGGTACGCCTCGTATTGCAAACCGTTTATTGCGTCGCGTTCGAGATTTTGCTGATGTGCGTAATGATGGCATTATTTCGGCAGACATTGCGAAACAAGCGCTTTCAATGTTGGATGTAGATGATGCGGGCTTTGATTACTTAGATAGAAAATTACTTACCGCAGTGATTGAACGTTTTGATGGTGGACCAGTTGGGTTAGATAACTTGGCGGCAGCAATTGGCGAAGAGCGTGACACTATTGAAGATGTGTTAGAACCTTACTTGATTCAACAAGGATTTTTACAGCGTACGCCTCGAGGCCGAATTGCGACTTCGTTAACTTATCGACACTTTGGACTTCAGAAGCAGTCAGAATAAGAGATAGAAAAAAGGACATATTGATATCAATATGTCCTTTCTTTTTAAAACTTGATTAGTTAGTTTCTTCAGTATAGCTCTTCATACTATTTAATCTTGCTAAACCCACATCACAGCTTTTTTGTTGAGTTGCTAATTCCATTTCAAGAATTTGCTGTTTGCTTTGATTAAGTTTACTTTTAATTTTACCTACTTGAGTATGAGTGCCTGGCTGTTTTTCTGCTTGGGCAATCAAATTTTCTGTTTCTTTAAATAACTGTGTGCATTGTTGTGGAAGAGCAGCTTTGTTTTCTGTAATAGGTGCTGCAGTGGCAGATAGAGCCATCGAACCGAAAAGTGCGGTCAAAATTACACAAATTTTTTTCATTGTAAATCCCTACAAATCTTTCCAAATATTATTGGGCTAAAAAATAGCAAAATCTTGTCGCCCTGTCTAGTGGTTATTTTGTCTATTTCTTTTCGATAAAGTTTCCTTGTGATAGAGATAAATTTTTTTATTTGAGATAAATATGCAAGATTTGATGCAGATCAATTTCGCTATAGTTACGCTAAATAGGGTATTTTGTAACTTATATCAAAAAATGTGATCAATATAACGGTTTTTTCTATTTTTTATCCTCATAAATAGTAGTAGAATAGGGCAAAATTTTGAATGTTTATATTGTAATCGGTTACTGCATTCTGTTTTGAGAATAGAAAAGGCAATTATTACGTAAATAATTCAATGTTTCTTAACGATTTTTGTTGAGTAGTTTGGGGTGATTATTTGGGATTATCCTTGGTAATCATAAAGTGAAAATCTTGTAGATTTATACAAGGAGTTGAGATGTTAGACGTTGTTGATCTCTCACGCTTGCAGTTTGCGTTAACTGCGTTATATCACTTCATTTTTGTACCATTAACATTAGGTTTATCTTTCGTTCTTGTGATCATGGAAACCATTTATGTTAAAACGGGCAAAGAAGTATATAAAGATATGACTAAATTCTGGGGTAAGTTATTTGGTATTAACTTTGCTCTAGGGGTAACGACCGGTATTATCATGGAGTTCCAATTCGGGACAAACTGGTCTTATTATTCTCACTATGTAGGTGATATTTTCGGTGCACCATTAGCGATCGAAGCATTACTTGCATTCTTCTTAGAATCCACTTTCGTGGGGCTATTCTTCTTCGGTTGGGATCGTTTAACTAAAGGTAAACACTTACTCGCAACTTACTGCGTAGCCTTTGGTTCAAACCTTTCTGCGATGTGGATTTTAGTGGCAAATGGTTGGATGCAACATCCAGTAGCGGCAGAATTTAACTTTGAAACCGTTCGTATGGAAATGACCAGCTTCTTAGATCTTTGGTTAAATCCAGTTGCGCAAAGTAAATTCTTACATACATTAACAGCAGGTTATTCAACTGGTGCAATGTTTGTATTAGGTATTAGTGCATTCTATTTATTAAAAGGCCGTGATATTGGTTTTGCTAAACGTTCATTCTCTGTAGCGGCAACCTTTGGCTTTATCGCGGCATCAGCAGTATTAATTATGGGTGATGAATCAGGTTACGACATCGGTAAAGCACAACCTGTGAAATTAGCTGCAATGGAAGCTGAGTTTGAAACTCATCCTGCACCAGCTCCATTCCACCCAGTGGCGATTCCAAATACTGCAGAAATGAAAAATGATTTTGCGATTGAAATCCCATATTTAGGTGGTTTAATTGCAACGCGTTCTTTAGATACTGAAATCGTTGGTTTGAAAGAAATTCAAGCAAAAAATGAAGGTCGTGTTCGTAACGGTATGGTTGCTTATGATTTATTCACACAATTAAAAGCAGAGAAAAAATCAGCAGGCCAAGTAAATCCAGAAACTAAAGCAAAATTTGATGAAGTCAAAGGTGATTTAGGTTTCGGTTTATTATTAAAACGTTACACAGATAAAGTTGTAGATGCAACGGATGAACAAATTAAACAAGCAGCACGTGATACTATTCCAAACGTAGGTCCTAACTTCTGGGCGTTCCGTGGTATGTTAGCGGCAGGTGGTTTAATTATTTTACTGACCTTTGGTGCATTTGTTCAAAATTTACGTAACAAAGTCACTTCTTCTCGCTTATTACTTAAAGCATTGCTTTGGGGTATCCCATTGCCAATCTTAGCGATTGAATTTGGTTGGTTCTTAGCTGAATTTGGTCGTCAACCGTGGGCGATTTATGAAGTATTACCGGTGGGTGTGTCTGCCTCTAACTTGAGTGTAGGTGACTTATGGTTCTCTATCGGTTTAATTTGTGTACTTTACTTCTTCTTCATCATTGCGGAAATGTATTTGATGTTTAAATATGCACGTTTAGGTCCAAGTGCATTGAAAACCGGCAAATACTATTTTGAGCAATCATCTAAATAAGCAGGAGATGGATTATGCTTGATTATGAAATTCTACGTATTATTTGGTGGGTGCTAGTTGTTGTATTGCTTATCGGTTTCTCTGTAACAGATGGATTCGATATGGGCGTGACCGCACTTTTACCCGTAGCTGGTAAGAAAGAAGTAGAAAGACGTATTATGATTAACTCTATTGCTCCACACTGGGATGGTAACCAAGTTTGGTTATTAACTGCTGGTGGTGCAATCTTCGCGGCATGGCCGATTGTTTATTCTGTGGCGTTTTCAGGCTTCTATATTGCCTTATTCCTTGTGTTAGCTGCGTTATTCTTCCGTCCAATTGGTTTTGAATATCGTGCGAAAATTGATAATCCAACATGGCGTGCCGTGTGGGATTGGGGCTTATTTGCGGGTGGTTTTGTACCTGCATTAGTATTCGGTGTAGCATTTGGTAATTTATTACAAGGTGTACCATTCGAATTAAATGAGCTTTCACAAGCAACTTACACAGGTTCTTTCTTTGCATTATTAAACCCATTCGCATTACTTTGCGGTGTGTTAAGCCTTGCAATGTTAGTGACTCACGGTGCAAACTGGTTACAAATGAAAACCACTGCTGCATTGCGTGATCGCGCAAGAGCGATTACACAAATCGGTGCATTAGTGACATTAATTACTTTTGTACTTGCAGGTGTGTGGCTTTCTTTCAAAGATGGTTATGTGGTGACTAGCACGATTGATCATTTTGCAGCGTCAGCACCAGCTTCAGGTAAGCAAGTAGCAGTTGAAGCAGGTGCATGGTTCAAAAACTTCAATGAAAATCCAGCTTTATGGGCATTCCCAGTATTAGCTGTGGTTGGTGCATTATTAAATGTGGTTGCATCTAAAGCAAATCGTTGTGGTTTTGCGTTCTTCTTCTCTGTATTAACAATGGCTGGTGTGATTATTACTGCGGCAGTATCAATGTTCCCATTTGTAATGCCTTCAAGTACTCATCCAGAACAAAGTTTGTTAATGTGGGATGCAACGTCAAGTGAATTAACATTAACCTTAATGTTCTACTTGGCATTAGTATTTGTTACCATCTCATTGCTTTACACCATTTGGTCATACTACAAAATGTTTGGTCGCTTGGATGAAAGCTTTGTTGAAGACAACAAAAACTCATTATACTAAGGAGAAACAATATGTTATACGTAATTTGGG
Source organism: Haemophilus sp. HMSC066D02 (assembly GCF_001810545.1). Lineage (NCBI taxonomy): Bacteria > Pseudomonadati > Pseudomonadota > Gammaproteobacteria > Pasteurellales > Pasteurellaceae > Haemophilus > Haemophilus sp. HMSC066D02. Next base: position 159,443 of record NZ_KV801808.1, read on the forward strand.
TAGTGGGTGTGTTGGCTGCAGTTATGGTGAGTGCTAAATTAACCATTGGCAAAGAAAAGTCAGGTAAATTTGACGAGTAATGATGATTAATTCACTCTATCAATTAAGTAATAAGGGTTCCTTGCGAACCCTTTCGTTTATTTTGGCGTTATTTTTAACCGCGGCTTTCTTTTTAAATTTAAATCAATTTTCGACCGCACTTCGAACTGCACATCCAGCTTGGATTCTTGCGATTTTTTGGGGATTGATTAATTTGTGGATCCACGGTATCGGATTTGAAATTCGTCGAGCAATATGGCAGCTCGTTTTCTTGCCGTTTATTGGTTATTTCACCACAATAATTGCCATTGTTCAGCATTGGTTTTTATAAGAGCGATAGACAAATATTATTATTTGGATCTTGCACATCTAATGAACAGGTTCTAAAATAAGCGGCTTGTTATGGCTGATAATTTGAGCATTATTTTGAATAACCAATGTTTTACCTTTCCGGTTCGTGTCTATTATGAGGACACGGATGCAGGCGGAGTAGTGTATCACGCACGTTACTTACATTTCTTTGAGCGTGCGCGAACTGAATATTTAAGAACGCTTAATTTTTCCCAACAATCATTATTGCAGGAACAACAGTTAGCTTTTGTGGTCAAAACCATGTCTATTGACTATTGTATTCCGGCAAAATTGGATGATTATCTTATTGTCGAAACGGAAATAACGGCAGTGAAAGGAGCAACAATTCTCTTTGAACAGCGGTTAGTTCGTGAGACAGTGGTGTTATCGAAGGCTACTGTTAAGGTAGCCTGTGTTGATCTAGGCAAAATGAAACCTGTCGCAATTCCTGAAGAATTAAAAGCGGCATTTTTAAAGTAAATAACTTTTCGGAGTATGCAATGACTGCAGAATTGAACTTTTTAGATCTTTTTCTAAAAGCGAGTATCGTTGTTCAACTTGTAATTGTGATCTTGATTTCGTTCTCAATTATTTCTTGGGCAATCATCATTCAACGTAGCCGTATTTTGACGAGCGCGTTAAAAGAAGCGAACACTTTTGAAGATCGTTTCTGGTCTGGTGAAGATTTAAACAAACTTTATGATGGTTTATCTAATCGTCGTGAAGTATTAACGGGTAGCGAACAAATTTTCTTTGTTGGCTTTAAAGAATTCTCTCGCTTAAAACAAGTGAACGCAGATGCGCCAGAAGCAATCATTAAAGGTACGACTCGTGCAATGAACCTTGCGATGAATCGTGAAGTAGAAGCGCTTGAAAGTCGTGTACCTTTCTTAGCAACAGTGGCTTCTGTGAGTCCATATATTGGTTTATTTGGTACCGTTTGGGGGATCATGCACGCATTTATGGCGTTAAGTGGTGCGAAACAAGCAACATTACAAATGGTTGCTCCAGGTATCGCAGAAGCCTTGATCGCAACTGCAATCGGTTTGTTTGCGGCGATTCCAGCTGTAATGGCGTATAACCGTTTAAGCTTACGTGTAAATGCGATTGAACAAAATTATGGTAACTTCATTGATGAATTCACCACAATTTTACATCGTCAAGCTTTTGGTAAAGCGCCCCATTAAAAATCAATGAAAAATTGACCGCACTTGATAAATCAGACGAAAAGTGCGGTGGATTTTAGCGAAGTTTTAGAGGAAATTATGGCTCGTCGTCAGCGTAAAGACATTAAATCTGAAATTAACATCGTGCCATTTCTCGATGTTCTTTTAGTTTTAGTGTTAATTTTTATGGCAACCGCGCCGATTATCAGTCAGAGCGTTCAAGTGGAACTCCCTGATTCGGTGCAAAGTCAAAATGTATCAAATGAAGATAAAACACCGGTTATCTTAGAAGTAGCAGGTGTAGGGCAGTATTCGATTTCTATTGGTGGTCAACGCCAAGAAGGCCTTAACGAAGAAATGGTAACCCAATTATCAAAACAAGAATTTGATAAAGACAATAACACAATGTTCTTAGTGGGCGGAGCAAAAGATGTACCTTATGAAGAAGTGATTAAAGCACTGAATTTACTACATCTTGCCGGCATTAAGTCTGTGGGTTTAATGACCAACCCAATTTAAGAATAAGTAGGTAAAACCGTGCAGAATAATCGACGAAAAAAACGTGCAAATGAGTTTGTCATCTCTATTGCGATGCACCTTGCATTGTTTGGTTTGTTGATTTGGAGCTCTCTTTATCAAACCGTTGAAATAATGGGTGGTGGAGAAGGTGAAGGTGATGCCATGGGAGCTGTGATGGTCGATACCGGCAGCGCAGCACAGGAATGGGGACGTATTCAACAACAGAAAAAAGGTCAAACTGATAAACAGAAAAAACCAGAACCTGTAGTCGAAGAGAAGAAACCAGAGCCTGAACCTGAACCAAATCAGCAAGAAATTGCGAAACAAGAAGAGATTAAGCGTCAGCAGGAAATTCAACGTCAAAAAGAACTTGAAAAACAAAAGCAGCAAGAAATTGAAAAGCAAAAACAGCAACAAGAACTTGCTCGTCAAGAGGCGTTAGAAAAGCAGAAACAAGCTGAAGAAGCGAAAGCAAAACAAGCTGCTGAAGCAGCGAAGTTAAAAGCTGATGCAGAAGCGAAACGTTTAGCGGCAGCTGCTAAACAGGCTGAGGAAGAGGCAAAAGCTAAAGCACAAGCCGAAGCTCAAAAAGCGAAAGAAAAAGCTGAAGCAGATGCTAAAGCGAAGGCTGAGGCAAAAGCGAAAGCCGATGCTGAAGCAAAAGCGAAGGCCAAGGCAGAAGCAGATGCTAAAGCGAAAGCTGAGGCAGATGCTAAGGCTAAAGCAAAAGCTGAAGCTGATGCAAAAGCGAAAGCAGATGCAGAGGCAAAAGCTAAGGCTGAAGCAAAAGCTAAAGCGGATGCAGAAGCAAAAGCGAAGGCTGACGCAGCAAAACGTAAAGCAGATCAAGCAGCTTTAGATGACTTCATGAACGGCGGAGATGTCGGTGGTGGTAGTGCATCTAAAGGTGGTAATGCAAATAAAGGCGGTACACAAGGTAGTGGTGCAGGACTAGGTGCTGGAGATGGTGGTAAAGTTGGTGACCAATATGCAGGTGTCATTAAACGTGAAATTCAACGCCGTTTCTTAAAAGACCCAAGCTTTGCCGGTAAAGTTTGTAGCATTAAAATCCAACTCGGTCGAGATGGCACGATTTTAGGCTACCAACGCGTTTCTGGACCTGATGATATTTGTACTGCAGCATTAAGTGCGGTAGCGAGAACGAAAAAAGTTCCAGCAGCACCATCTGATGCTATTTATGAGAAATATAAAGCGCCGACTATCGATTTTGATATCAATGCTCGATAATCGGTTTTAGGAAAGTAACAACGTTAAAATAAGGTGATTAAATGAAATTGATCAAACGTGTTATGGGGCTATTTGTGGTGATGTTTGCATTTGCAAGCACAGCAATGGCAGAAGATGAAGTTCGAATTGTGATTGATGAAGGTGTTGATGGCGCTCGTCCTATCGCAGTTGTTCCTTTCGCAGGTTCTGCACCTGAAAATATTGGTCAAATTGTTGCAGATGACTTACGTAATAGTGGTAAATTTAACCCAATTCCAGTGAGCCAAATGCCACAACAACCAACGACTGCAGCAGAAGTAAAACCTGAAGCTTGGACTGCTTTAGGTATTGATGCTGTTGTGGTAGGTCAAGTGACATCAACTGGTAGTGGTTATAACATTTCTTACCAATTGGTTGATACGGTAGGGGCATCAGGTACACCTGGTGCGGTGCTTGCACAAAATAGCTATACAGTGACAAATAAATGGTTACGCTATGGTGCACATACCGTGAGTGATGAAGTATTTGAAAAATTAACCGGTATTCGTGGTGCATTCAGAACGCGTATCGCTTACGTAGTTCAAAAAAATGGTGGCTCACAACCTTATGAAGTTCGTGTAGCAGATTATGATGGTTACAACCAATTTATCGTAAATCGTAGCTCACAACCAATTATGTCTCCAGCTTGGTCTCCAGATGGTAAACGTTTAGCATACGTATCTTTTGAGAACAAAAAATCTCAACTTGTTGTACAAGACTTAGGTTCAGGTTCTCGTAAAGTTGTAGCTTCTTTCCCAGGACATAACGGTGCGCCAGCATTCTCTCCAGACGGTTCTAAACTCGCATTTGCTTCTTCACAAGATGGTTTATTAAACATCTATGTAATGGGCTCAAATGGTGGTACACCGACTCAATTAACTCGCGGTGCGGGTAATAATACAGAACCATCATGGTCTCCAGATGGTAGCTCAATTCTCTTTACTTCAGATAGAGGCGGTTCGCCACAAGTTTATCGCATGAGCGCAAGTGGTGGTGGTGCATCACCAGTTGGTGGTCGCGGTAGTGCGCAAATCAGTAGTGATGGTAAAACACTCGTGATGATCAACGGTAATAACAACGTGGTGAAACAAGATCTCACCAGCGGTAGTTCTGAAGTATTAAGTACATCTTTCTTAGGTGAAAGCCCAAGTATTTCTCCTAATGGTATCATGATTATTTACAGCTCTACACAAGGGCTAGGAAAGGTGTTACAATTAGTTTCTGCAGATGGTCGCTTTAAAGCGAGTCTTCCAGGAAGTAATGGCCAAGTGAAATTTCCAGCTTGGTCTCCATACTTGACTAAATAAAAAAACTCATTGAGGAGAAATCTAATGAACAAATTTGTTAAATCATTATTAGTTGCTGGTTCAGTAGCTGCATTAGCAGCATGTAGCTCATCAAACAACGATGCAGCAGGCAACGGTGCTAACAACGGTCAAACTTTCGGTGGTTACTCTGTTGAAGATCTTCAACAACGTTACAACACCGTTTACTTCGGTTTCGACAAATTCAACATCGAAGGTGAATACGTTCAAATCTTAGATGCTCACGCTGCATACTTAAATGCAACTCCAGCTTCTAAAGTTGTTGTTGAAGGTAACACTGACGAACGTGGTACTCCAGAGTACAACATCGCTTTAGGTCAACGTCGTGCTGATGCAGTTAAAGGTTTCTTAGCTGGTAAAGGTGTTGACGCTGGTAAAGTATCAACTGTTTCTTACGGTGAAGAAAAACCTGCAGTGTTAGGTCACGATGAAGCAGCATACTCTAAAAACCGTCGTGCAGTGTTAGCATACTAATTTTTAGAGAATTTTGATTCTTAGAAAAAAGGAGAGTAGAAATACTCTCCTTTTTTATTTGTTCTAAGATATTGTCAGAAATTGACGAGTATTCACGCAATTAACACAATTTCTTCAGATTTTTCTTGCGTCAGAAAATAAAATCGGTAATATACGCACCTGTTACGAAATAATGTGGGTCGTTAGCTCAGTCGGTAGAGCAGCGGAC
>NZ_KV801808.1:164890-181234 GCF_001810545.1 Haemophilus sp. HMSC066D02
TCGAAGGTTCGAATCCTTCACGACCCACCACTTTTATTTCGAAGAATTCCCAAATGGGTCGTTAGCTCAGTCGGTAGAGCAGCGGACTTTTAATCCGTTGGTCGAAGGTTCGAATCCTTCACGACCCACCATCTATTTTACAGATCATTATTTAACCGGTTGGGTTGTTAGCTCAGTTGGTAGAGCAGCGGACTCTTAATCCGTCGGTCGAGAGTTCGAGCCTCTCACAGCCCACCAGTCAACATCTTATTCCTCCTATTTGTTAAAAAATTTACAAAAAATTAAAATATTTTCAAAATTCTTGACTATATTTAGCGGTTATTATGGTAGAATATCCACAAATTTAAGTCGGGCATAAAATGTTACAAAATATTCGAATTGTTTTGGTTGAAACATCACATAGCGGGAACATCGGTTCTGCGGCGCGTGCGATGAAAACAATGGGATTATCCAATCTTTATTTGGTCTCACCAAAATCGGTGGATGAGCAATCTATTACATTAGCAGCAGGCGCTGATGATGTTGTACGTAATGCCCACATCGTTGATACTTTTGAACAAGCAATAGAAGATTGCTCATTAGTGATTGGTACGAGTGCAAGATTACGTCATTTACAGAGTACACTGATTGAGCCAAGAGAGAGTGCAGAGAAAGCCAGTGCTCATCAAGGGCAAGTAGCGATCGTGTTCGGTCGTGAGCGTGTTGGACTCACAAATGAAGAATTACTTAAATGTCATTATCATTTAAATATCCCTGCTAACCCTGAATATTCTTCGCTCAATTTAGCGATGGCAGTACAGTTGGTAAGTTATGAAATGCGAATGGCATTTTTAACAAAAAATAAAACGGAAAGTACACTTTCAACGATAGAAGATATCTATCCAACAGCACAAGAAATGGAGTATTTTTTTGCTCATACGGAACAGGTGTATCAGTCTCTTGGGTTTATTCAAAATCAAGGGGTTATACAAAAGTTAAGACGACTTTATAACCGTTCTTCTCTAGAAAAAAATGAATTAAATATTTTGCGAGGAATGTTAAGTGCGGTTGAAAAACGCCTTAATCTGCAAAAAGAGTAAAATTGACTATCATAGTCAGATAGGTAAACTACCTAGATGGCGATTTATAGGGATGCTTTATGAAACTAACATCTAAAGGACGATATGCGGTTACCGCAATTTTAGATATCGCATTACATGCAGGAACAAACCCTGTTTGTTTAGCGGATATCTCAGAACGTCAAAATATTTCACTTTCTTATCTTGAGCAATTATTTGCAAAATTGCGTCGAGGAGGATTAGTAAAAAGCGTTCGTGGCCCAGGTGGTGGCTATCGTTTAGCGTTACCAACTGATCAAATTTCTATCGGTATGGTGATTTCAGCCGTAAATGAGAACATTAATGTCACAAGATGCCTTGGTAAAGGAAATTGCAAAGGCGGAGTGGAGTGTTTAACTCATACATTATGGCAAGATTTAAGTGATCGCATTTCTGATTTTTTAGATGAGATTACATTAGCTGAGCTTGTAGAGAAAAAAGCTGGGAAGCATAAAGCTCACAAAGATTTTGATGACTTAATTGTAGTCAACCAATAATGGGAAAGTAGATTAAAGTGCGGTCAAATTGATAGCATTTTTAGTAGTTATTTAGGAGTGAAAATGAAATTACCAATTTATTTAGATTATGCAGCAACATGTCCAGTGGATGAACGTGTAGCTAAAAAAATGATGGAATATTTAACCATTGATGGTGTATTCGGTAATCCTGCATCTCGTTCACATAAATTTGGCTGGCAAGCTGAAGAAGCAGTTGATATTGCACGTAATCAAATTGCTGATTTAATTGGTGCAGATTCACGTGAAATTGTGTTTACTTCAGGCGCAACGGAAGCAGATAACCTCGCAATTAAAGGTGCGGCACACTTTTATCAAACAAAAGGTAAACACATTATTACTTGTAAAACTGAGCACAAGGCAGTATTGGATACTTGCCGTCAATTAGAGCGTGAAGGCTTTGAAGTGACCTATTTAGATCCAGAAGAAGATGGTTTAATCGATCTTGAGAAATTCAAAGCTGCATTGCGTCCAGATACGATTCTTGTGTCAATTATGCACGTGAATAATGAGATTGGCGTGATCCAGGATATTAAAGCAATTGGTGAGCTTTGCCGTGCAAATAAAACGATTTTCCACGTAGATGCGACCCAAAGTGTCGGCAAAGTCGAAATTAATCTTGCTGAATTACCGGTTGATTTGATGTCAATGTCTAGCCACAAATTATACGGACCAAAAGGTATCGGGGCACTATATGTTTGCCGTAAACCTCGCGTTCGTTTAGAAGCCATTATCCATGGTGGTGGTCACGAACGTGGCATGCGTTCTGGTACATTACCTGTACACCAAATTGTGGGTATGGGTGAAGCTTATCGTATTGCAAAAGAAGAAATGGCGACAGAGATTCCTCGTATCAGAGCTTTACGCGATCGCTTATATAATGGCTTGAAAGAAATTGAAGAAACCTATGTAAATGGTTCGATGGAGCACCGCGTAGCAAATAACTTGAACATCAGCTTTAACTATGTTGAAGGTGAATCCTTAATGATGGCATTACGTGATGTGGCAGTTTCTTCTGGTTCTGCTTGTACTTCAGCGAGTTTAGAACCATCTTATGTACTACGTGCATTAGGTCGTAATGATGAATTAGCACATAGCTCAATTCGTTTCACACTTGGTCGTTGGACAACGGAAGAAGAAATTGATTACACCATTAATTTAACACGTAATGCAGTAGCAAAACTTCGTGAATTATCGCCACTTTGGGATATGTTCAAAGAAGGCATTGATTTAAATACTATTGAGTGGTCAGCCCACTAATTTTAAAGGCGGCTAGTCCGTCTGATAGCAACTTATTTAGGAAAGGAACATAATATGGCATACAGCGAAAAAGTTATTGATCATTATGAAAATCCACGCAACGTAGGTTCGATGGATAAAAAAGATAATTCAGTAGGGACGGGTATGGTTGGCGCACCGGCTTGTGGTGACGTTATGCAGTTACAAATCAAAGTAAATGACAGCGGCATTATTGAAGATGCGAAATTTAAAACCTATGGTTGTGGCTCTGCGATTGCATCAAGTTCTTTAATTACGGAATGGGTAAAAGGTAAATCGTTAGATGAAGCAGGCGCAATTAAAAACAGTCAAATTGCGGAAGAACTTGAATTACCACCGGTAAAAGTTCACTGCTCAATTTTAGCAGAAGATGCAATTAAAGCCGCTATTGCTGACTATAAAAATAAACAAGGTAAGTAATCAAAGTGCGGTTGAAAATGACCGCACTTTATCAATTTAAGGATCAGAATATGTCTATAACACTCACTGAAAAAGCGGCACAACGAGTTCGTACTTTTCTTGAAAATCGTGGAAAAGGCATCGGTTTACGCTTAGGTGTGAAAACATCAGGTTGTTCGGGTTTAGGCTATGTGCTTGAATTCGTTGATGTGCTCAATGATGACGATCTTGTTTTTGAGCAGCATGGCGTGAAAGTGGTAGTCGATCCAAAAAGCTTGGTTTATTTAGATGGCATTGAGCTAGATTATGTCAAAGAAGGCTTGAACGAAGGCTTTAAATATAACAACCCGAACGTAAAAGAATCTTGTGGTTGTGGTGAGAGTTTCCACGTTTAAGGAATAGAAATGACAAATCCTTTTGCTATTTTTGATTTACCCGTTGCTTTCAATGTTGATCAAGCCCTTTTGTCTGAACGCTATTTAGTGCTTCAAAAGAGTTTGCACCCTGATAATTTTGTTACGGCAGATGCTCAAGAACAACGCATTGCAATGCAAAAGTCGACAGAAGTTAATGATGCATTAAAAACCTTGAAAGACCCAATTTTACGTGCGGAAGCAATTATTGCGTTAAATACGGGAGAAGCACAGGATTTAGAGCAAAAGAGCACACAAGATGTGGCATTTTTAATACAGCAATTAGAATGGCGAGAAGAACTCGAAAATATTGAGCAAAGCCAGGATGAGAATGCATTAGAATCCTTTGCGAAACACGTTAAAAAAGAAACAAAAGAAATGTTGACCGCACTTGAAGCACAGCTTAGTGAGCAACAATGGTCAACTGCTGCACAATTCTGCGATAAATTACGTTTTCTTAAAAAATTGGCGGATGAAATTAGCCAAGTAGAAGAACGTCTATTTGAATTATAATCTTAAGGGCGTTTAATACGCCCTTTTCGCTATTGATAAATGGGCTATCGCCCTCATACGAATGAAACCCGATTATGCAAACTTTAGAACAACTGACTGATGCCTCAAAATCTGCGTGGGGAACCATTTCCCAATGGATTGAGCATGCTCGTAATCATTGTGAAGTGATTAAAAAAGATCAATCCAGTGCAGAACGTGAGCTTTTCACTATGCAAATGCCAACGTCTTCTCCGATGGGCTCGGTGATTTATGAAACTGGTGGCATTTTAATCCATCATGGTTGGTTGCGTATATTGGGTTCAGGTAGTTTTAAATTACCACGTGGCTTAATGGACTGGAATTTCAGCAAATCCTTTAATCAATCAGGCGATAAACCGAAATATTTGCTCGTTGCAGATGATGTCATTGGGGGATATTTTGCTTTAAATGGTGGTTCTTTAGGGGATAATCTCGGCAAAATTTACTATTTTTCGCCGAAAGACTTAACTTGGCATGATTTAAATTTTACCTATACGGATTTCTTAGCTTGGGCATTAAATGGTGACATTGAAGCATTTTACCAGAGTCTGTTTTGGCAAAATTGGCAAGAAGATGTAAAACAACTCGATGGTAACCACATGATTGTTTTTACACCAGAGCTTTCGGAAGATAAGACGACTGAGATTAATCAGCGCGAACGACGCGAAGTTAATATTGAAACGCATTACAATGCAAGTTTCACCGAACAAGATAAATTTGCTCAAGCTTATTCAGTCGCATAATCAGCTTTTAACGAATTAATTATTAGAGATAAAAAGAGATATGGCATTACTCCAAATTGCAGAGCCAGGACAAACGGCGGCACCCCATCAACATCGTCTTGCGGTAGGGATTGATTTAGGTACAACAAATTCTTTAGTTGCCGCAGTGCGTAGCGGTCAAGCCACCATTTTGAATGATGAACAAGAAAGAAGCCTTGTGCCTTCAGTGGTTTATTATGGTGAAAATGAAAAACTTGTGGGTAATGAAGCGTTTGCTAAAGCTGCAATTGATCCTAAAAATACGATTATTTCGGTTAAACGTTTGATTGGTCGTAGTCTTGCAGATGTGCAATCACGTTACACAAACTTACCCTATGAGTTTGTGGCAAGTGAAAATGGTTTGCCGTTATTGGTGACGCATCAAGGTAAAAAAAGCCCGATTGAAGTCTCTGCAGATATTTTATCTCGTTTAAATCATATCGCTGAACAACGACTTGCAGGTGAGCTTTCTGGTGTGGTGATTACCGTACCTGCTTATTTTGATGATGCTCAACGCCAAAGCACGAAAGATGCAGCACGTCTTGCAGGGTTGAATGTATTGCGTTTATTAAATGAACCTACTGCCGCAGCGGTAGCTTATGGCTTAGATAGCGGTAAAGAAGGCGTCATTGCTGTTTATGACTTAGGTGGTGGTACCTTTGATATCTCAATTTTACGTTTATCTAAAGGCGTATTTGAAGTGTTAGCAACAGGTGGGGATACCGCTTTAGGTGGTGATGATTTTGACCATTTAATTGCAGATTGGATTGTTGAACAAGCGGGTATTAAACCACAAAATGTAAATGAGCAACGTGAGCTTTTAAGCTTAGCCACACAAACTAAAATTGCCTTAACAAGTGCACAAAGTGCGGTCATTTCTTGGCGTGGATTTGAAGGTGAGTTAAGTCGTGAGCAATTCAATGAATTAATTCATTCATTGGTTAAACGTTCTTTATTAACCTGCCGTCGAGCATTAAAAGATGCGAATGTTGAAGCTGAAGACGTGCAAGAAGTGGTCATGGTGGGAGGTTCAACTCGAGTGCCTTATGTCCGTGAGCAAGTGGGCGAATTCTTCGGTAAAACCCCATTAACATCGATTGATCCTGATAAAGTGGTCGCTTTAGGTGCGGCAATTCAAGCGGATATTTTAGTAGGCAACAAGAATGACAGTGATATGTTGTTACTCGATGTTGTGCCGCTTTCTTTAGGTATTGAAACCATGGGCGGTTTAGTGGAGAAAATCATTCCACGCAATACCACGATTCCAGTAGCTCGTGCACAAGAGTTTACTACCTTTAAAGATGGTCAAACTGCGATGACTGTACATGTGGTACAAGGAGAACGTGAGTTAGTGGATGATTGCCGTTCTTTAGGTCGTTTTACATTGCGTGGTATTCCACCAATGGTAGCAGGTGCCGCACATATTCGTGTGACTTATCAAGTGGATGCCGATGGCTTATTAAGTGTGACCGCGATGGAGAAATCCACTAAAGTCCAAGCATCGATTCAAATTAAGCCTTCTTATGGCTTAACGGATGAAGAAGTAACGGCAATGATTAAAGCTTCTTTTGATAATGCACAAGATGATATGCAAGCTCGTGAATTAGCCGAGCAGCGCGTTGAGGCTGATCGTGTGATTGATAGCGTAATTGTGGCATTGCAACAAGATGGGGCGGACTTATTAACCGAATCTGAATTCCATCAAATTGAACATGCATTGAAACAATTAATGGATGTAAAAGAAGGTACAGATCGTCATGCGATTGCGCAGGGAATTAAAGCTCTTGATGTGGCAACTCAAGAATTTGCGGCAAGACGCATGAATAAATCTATTCATCAAGCGCTGACAGGTAAATCTGTATCAGATATTGAGCAGTAAAGTGCGGTTATAAATTAACGAGTTTTTATATTGAGGAAAGTAATATGCCAAAAGTGATTTTTTTACCGAATGAAGAATTTTGCCCAGAGGGTATGGTGGTTGATGCGGCAGCAGGCGATAACTTATTAGAAGTGGCACATAATGCAGGCGTTGAAATTCATCATGCTTGCGATGGTTCTTGTGCTTGTACAACATGCCATGTTGTGATTCGTGAAGGGTTTGATTCATTAAATGAAGCTAGCGATCAAGAAGAAGATATGTTGGATAAAGCATGGGGCTTAGAAATGGATAGCCGCCTTTCTTGCCAATGTGTCGTGGGTGATGAAGATTTAGTGGTGGAAATTCCTAAATATAATATTAACCATGCGAATGAGGCGGCTCACTAATGAAATGGACTGATGCCCAACTTATCGCAGAAGAGCTTTATGATCGTAATCCAGATTTAGATCCTAAAACGGTGCGTTTTACGGATTTACATAAATGGATTTGTGAACTAGACGGTTTTGATGATGATCCAATGAAATCCAACGAAAGTATTCTTGAAGCGATTTTGTTGAAATGGTTAGATGAATACGAGTAATTGATGAGATTAATAAAGCGAGCTGAGAGGCTCGTTTTTTATTTTAAGAATTTACCTCAAAATAAAACCGCACTTTATTGCTAAAGTGCGGTTATTTTTATCGTTGTTTTTAATTATTTTTTCTTCGCGTATTTCAAGGAGTCAATAGCCACCGCGAGGATGATAATGCTACCTTTAATGATATATTGCCAGTAAGGGTTTACACCGATATAAGTTAAACCGTAGTTAATAACGGTGAAGATGATAACACCCGTGATTACACCGATAACAGTACCCACACCACCAGCGAAAGATACACCACCTACTACGCAGGCAGCAATCGCATCTAATTCATACATGAAGCCGAGGTTGTTGGTTGCACTACCGATACGGCCCGCTTCTAACATACCACCGAATGCATAGAACATACCAGCAATCATGTAAATCACAACAAGGTTACGCGCTACGTTTACGCCAGATACTCTTGCTGCTTCAGGGTTACCACCGATAGCAAAGATATTTTTACCGAAACGTGTTTTATTCCACATTACCCATACTAAGAATGCACAAATTGCCGCATAAATAGTGATGTAGGATAATTTGAATGAACCGAGTCTGAAGAAGCCTTGTGCGAAGTTAGAGAAAGATTCGCTGAAACCTGCAATTGGTGAGCCACCCACGCCATCATAATAAAGTGAGTTGAAACCGTAAACGATGATCATGGTCCCCATGGTTGCAATGAATGGAGTTACATTGAGGTAAGCAATAACTAAACCATTCACTAAGCCGATTACAGCACCTACCGCACAAACCGTAAGGATAACCACTGGAATAGGAATTTCACCTAAATCAGGGAACACACGGTTCATGTTTTCCATTGATTGCAAGAGGGTAGCAGAAATAACCGCAGCTAAACCTACTTGGCGACCGGCTGATAAGTCAGTACCTTGAGTGATAAGCAAGCCGGCAACCCCAAGTGCGATAATAAGACGGACGGATGATTGAGTTAAAATGTTACTAAAGTTGCGAACATTCAAGAATGTTGGATCTTGTGCGATGATGATGCCAAGTAAAATCAACAACACAAAATAAATCGCATTTTGTTTTAAGAAATCGAATGATTTATTTTTTTGTAAGGCACTCATAATTTGTTCCTTTATGATTTATAAATATTTTGCGGCAAGTTGCAAAATTTCTTCTTGAGACGTTTTCGCCGTTTCAACGATACCGGCAACACGACCGTTGCTCATGACCAAAATTCGGTCTGTTACGCCTAATAATTCCGGCATTTCTGATGAAATCATAATAATGCCCTTATCTTTTTTAGCAAGTTCTTGAATGAGCTGATAAATTTCAAATTTTGCCCCAATATCAATACCACGAGTTGGTTCATCGAGCATTAAGATATCTGGTTGGGTTAAAAGCCAACGACCGATAATCACTTTTTGTTGGTTACCACCGGAAAGCGATCCAATCGTTGTTTTGTGAGAAGGGGTTTTCACGTTCATTGCATCAATCACCCACTGGGTATCACTTGCCATTTTTTTATTGCTGAGCAATTTCCAAGGGGTGAGGTAAGATTTCATATTTGAAATCAACGAGTTGAATTCAATGCTTAGGTTTGAATAAATCCCGGTTGAACGACGTTCTTCAGTCACCAAAGCAAAACCGTGGTTAATCGCCTCAAGTGCGGTATGATTTTTCACGATTTTTCCGTTGAGTTTGATCGTCCCTTCTTTTAATTCGCGTACACCAAAAATGGCTTCCACAATATCGGTTCGTTTTGCACCAACAAGACCAGCAATACCTAAAATTTCACCTTTGCGTAAATTAAAGGAAACATCTTGAATGGAAGGTTGGTTCACCGCAGTTAAATGTTCCACTTCAAGCGTGATTTCTTTTGGTACGTTAGTTTTTTCAGGGAAACGTTGTGTTAATTCACGGCCAACCATCATTGAAACAATTTCTTCCATGGTGGTGCCTTTCACTTGAACGGTATTGATCCATTTACCATCACGCAGAATGGTGATTTCATCACAAATTTTAAAGATTTCATCCATTTTGTGTGAAATATAGATAATGCCACAACCGCGATCTTTTAATTTTTGAATAATTTTGAAAAGATGTTCCACTTCTTTTTCTGAAAGTGAGGATGTTGGCTCATCCATAATTACGATTTTAGCGTTATAAGAGAACGCTTTCGCAATTTCGATCATCTGCATTTGTGAAACGGAAAGTTTGGCCACTTTCTCTCTTGGATCTACATCAATATCTAATTCATCAAAAATCGCTTTGGTATCACGATACATTTTCGCGTGATCCACAAAAGGGCCTTTAAGTGGGTAGCGACCTAACCATAAGTTATCCATTACACTGGTTTGACGCACCAAGTTAAGTTCTTGGTGAACCATTGAAATCCCGTTTTCAAGGGCTTCTTTTGATGTTTTAAAATCAACAGGTTTTCCTAAGAATAAAATTTCACCTTCGTCTTTTGCATAAATTCCGAAGAGGCATTTTAATAATGTCGATTTACCCGCCCCGTTTTCGCCCATTAAGGCGTGAACAGAGTGAGAACGAACTGTTAGATTGGCGTGATCAAGGGCTTTTACACCCGGGAAAGACTTACTGACATTCGTCATCGTCAGTAGTACATCACTGTCTTGGGTTTGAGTTGTCATATCCAACCTCATTAAAAAGGGAGAAAGGGAATTTGGGTTTCCTTTCCCCCTAAAATTAAAGAAAAGCAATAGATTTTCTTATTTTAAGAATTCACTTAGGTTATCTTTATCTACACCAACATAAGGAATACGTACAACACGGTTTTCTAATTTCCATTTTGTACCTTCTGTTGCTGCTTTACCGTTAGCAAGGTTTGCAGAAAGTTGAACAACTGCTTTACCTTGGTTAACACCATCGTTTAACACGGTACCAGCAATTTCGCCTTTCTTAATTAATTGAAGTACTTCTGGTAATGCATCCACACCAAAGATTGGTAATTTTTTACCGTGTGCTTTGGTTGCTTCTAACGCACCTAAAGCCATACCGTCATTGTTTGAAATGATCATTTCAATTTCGTTAGCTTTAGAGCTAGACAACCATGCATCCACTTTATCTTTAGCCATTGCAGCATCCCACATACCGGTATCAATAAATAATTGCTCGGTTGGAATACCTTTAGCATTTAATTGCTCAATCACATATTTAGTACGTGCTTCAGCATCTGGGTGACCCGGTTCACCTTTTAATAATACATATTGGATTTTACCGTCTTTATTTAAGTCTAAGGCTGGCATTGCTTTCCATTGTTTTGCAATTAAATCACCTTGGATTAAGCCTGATTCTTTCGGGTCGGTACCAACATAGTAAGCGTGCTCATAGCTACCGATAGCTTTTGCACCAGGGTCTTTATTGAAGAAAACAACAGGAATGTCATCTTGTTTCGCTTTGTTGATAACAGTTGAAGCTGCAGCTGGGTCTACTAAGTTAATGGCTAGGGCTTTTACACCTTTAGAAAGCAAACCATCTACTTGGTCGTTTTGAATAGATTGTGCATTTTGAGAGTCATTCATTAATAACTCAATGCCGCCAAGGGCTTTCGCTTCTTTATCGATTTCTTTACGCATTAATGACATGAAGTTGTCATCATATTTATAAATGGTAACACCAATACGGTTATCGGCTGCAAAACCTGAAGTTGCTGAACCTAAACCGATTGCTAAAGCGACCGCACTTAATACTGCTGTTTTTTTCATAAAAACACTCCTATTAGAGAAAGAGACTTTATTGTTGATTTTTATATACCAAATAGAGGAATGTTGCGTACATCTATTGCAACTGAATCCATCATAACGAAATCAAAATTGTTAATCTGTGATCAAACTCACATAAATGAAAACGATTACATAGCAAAGTTTAAATTTGTGATCTCCATCACGCTTTCATTGCATTTTCTACAGAAAAACGTCTCACCAAGGTTGGATTAAATTGGACAACAGTCGGTGTGACAATAGACGAATCAACTAAGCTCAAAGCCAATTTTGCCGCATAATTTGCCATTAAATCAATTGGATAGCGAATGGTAGTGAGTTTTGGAATTAAATATCGCGCAATTGGCATATCATCAAAGCCCACAATGGAAAACTGTTTCGGCACTTTGATATTGTTTTCATTTAAAACGGAAATTGCACCCGCTGCCATGGTATCGTTATAGGCTACAACCGCTGTTAAGTTAGAGTTGTAGCTCAATAAATCAATCATCGCCTTTTCACCGCCTTCAAAATCAGGCGAATTATGCACAATGGCTTGTTCGACAATAGGAAAGTGATGATCTCTTAAAGCGGCCAAATAACCTTCTTTACGTTCGGTTTCATCTAAAATACCATGATTAGATCCAATGTAGGCGATGTGCTTATGACCATAACGAATCAGCATTTCCGTCGCGAGATAGGTACCTTGTCGGTTATCAAGACTGACGCAACGATTTTCATAACCTGAAATCACACGGTTAATCACAACCATACCCGGTACATTTTCGAGATAATGACGTAATTCTTCGTCAGAAAGGGCTTTGGAATGAACGACCAGACAGCTACAACGCTTGCGCAGCAAGGTATCAATGGCTTCACGCTCTTTTTCTGCATGGTGGTATCCAATACCGATCAAAATCGTTTTTTGATGCTCTTCAGCCACTTTATCGACTGATTTGACCAAGATAGCAAAGAAGGGATCCGTTACATCAGTAACCACCACGCCAATGGTATCAGTATTTTGTACCGCCAGAGCTTGTGCGTTTGCATTGGGTTGATAATTTAAAACCTCCATTGCGCGTTGAACTGAATAACGGGTTTTTTCACTTACGGAGGGAGAGTGATTAATTACCCGGGAAACAGTGGCAACCGACACGCAAGCTAATTCAGCAACATCTCGAATTGTAGGCATAACAGGGCTCTCATTCATTTTTTCATAACAATTATCATAGTAAATTTGAATAAAATTGAAAGCGGTTACTTTCAAAAATGCTACATTCGTCACAAAAAAGAGATTGGACTAGCGCCTTATTTCCTGATTTTGTGATAATGATCACGGTTTATTTTTTTTAATTTGTTATCTTATGAAGAAAATTTTGTAATCGTTTACATTTTGGAGCAAAAATATGAGCGAAACCGTATTTGAACCGACAGATCATCCACATCGTCGTTATAATCCGTTAATTGACCAATGGGTTTTAGTCTCGCCACATCGTGCTAAACGTCCATGGCAGGGGCAACAAGAAAAAGTGAGTGAGGAACAAAAGCCAACCCACGACCCAAATTGTTATCTTTGCCCGCGTAATAAACGTATCACAGGCGAACCTAATCCGGATTATCATAAACCTTATGTATTCAAAAATGATTTCTCGGCTTTATTAGAAGATACACCCGCGCCAGAGCAATCAGCCGATCCGCTTTTCCAAATGAGCCAAGCTCGTGGTGAAAGCCGTGTTATTTGTTTTTCACCAGATCACAGTAAAACCTTGCCATTATTGACCGCACTTGAAATTGAAGAAGTGATTAAAGTGTGGCAAGAGCAATTGCGTGAACTGGGTCAAAAATATCAGTGGGTACAGATTTTCGAAAACAAAGGTGCGGCAATGGGATGCTCCAATCCACATCCGCATGGACAAATCTGGGCAAACAGCTTTTTACCGAATGAAGTCGCACGTGAAGATGTTGCTCAACGGAATTATTATGAAAAACACAGTTCGGTACTTTTAGTGGATTATGTTCAAAAAGAATTAGAGAAAAAAGAACGTATTGTGGTGGAAACTGAGCATTGGGTTGCGGTGGTGCCTTATTGGGCGGTGTGGCCGTTTGAAACCCTGTTATTGCCAAAAGTGCATGTAAAACGCTTAACAGAATTAACGGAAGCTCAAGCTAAAGATCTTGCCGTGATATTGAAAAAATTGGCAACGAAATACGATAACTTATTTGAAACTTCTTTCCCTTATTCGATGGGCTTCCATGCAGCACCATTTAATGGTGAAGATAACGAACATTGGCAGCTTCATGCACATTTTTATCCACCGTTGTTGCGTTCTGCTACGGTTCGCAAATTTATGGTGGGCTATGAAATGCTAGGTGAAAGTCAGCGCGATTTAACTGCTGAACAAGCTGCAGAAAGATTACGAGCCTTAAGCGAAGTACATTATAAAGAACGTTAAGAAATTCCTTCCCTCTTGAGTTAAGAGGGAGTGTGAAAGATAAAGGAAAATAATATGACTCCAGTCCAAAAATCCCAACACATTTTTACTCAAAAATATAACAAGCAACCTGAACTGACCGTGTATGCGCCAGGTCGAGTGAACATTATCGGCGAACATACCGACTACAATGATGGCTTTGTAATGCCTTGTGCGATCAATTATGGTACAGCTATTGCAGGATCAAAACGTGCTGATCATATTTGGCATGTTTATGCCGCAGATCTTGATCTTGAGGATACCTTTTCTCTTGATGAAGATTTCCCTCAAAGTGAGCAAAAATGGGCGAATTATTTGCGTGGTGTCGTGAAATTTATTCAAGAACGTTGCCCACAATTTAAACAAGGCGCTGATTTAGTGATTTCCGGAAATGTGCCACATTCTTCTGGTTTGAGTTCTTCTGCTGCTCTTGAAGTAGCGACGGGTAAGCTCTGCCAACAACTCAGTGATTTACCTTTAACACATACAGAGATTGCTTTAATTGGTCAAAAAGCTGAAAACAAATTTGTTGGCGCAAATTGCGGGAACATGGATCAATTAATTTCCGCTTTAGGACAAAAAGATCATCTCTTAATGATTGATTGCCGTAGCTTAAAAACACAGCCAACACCTGTACCGAAAGATGTTGCTGTTATTATTGTGAACTCAAATGTACCCCATGATTTGGTGACGGGTGAATACAATACACGCCGTTGGCAATGTGAAAAAGCGGCAGAATTCTTTGGTGTGAAAGCGTTACGTGATGTATCAGTAGAAGAATTCCAAAAAAGAGAAGCAGAATTGACCGCACTTAATTCTTTAGTGGCTAAACGTGCACGCCATGTGGTGACTGAAAACCAACGCGTACTTGATGCGGTTGAAGCCTTAAAACATAACGATTTAACAAAATTGGGCGAGTTAATGGGACAATCTCACGAATCAATGCGCGATGATTTCGAGATTACAGTGCCACAAATCGATTATCTTGTTGAACTTGCTCAATTAGTGATTGGTAAAACCGGTGGTGCGAGAATGACAGGCGGTGGTTTTGGTGGTTGCATTGTTGCCCTTGCACCTCATGATAAAGTTGAAGAAGTGCGTAAAATTATTGCCGATAATTATGAGAAACAAACGGGGTTAAAAGAAGATTTCTACGTTTGCACAGCCTCACAAGGAGTGAGTCTATGCTAGAAAAAACGGCGTTCAATGCACCAGATGGACAGCCTTATCAACTTGTTCAACTTACCAATTCAAATGGCATGACCGTGCAATTTATGGATTGGGGAGCGACTTGGCTTTCTTGCAAAGTCCCGGTGAATGGGGAGTTGCGAGAAGTGTTACTCGGCTGCAAAGGGGAGGATTATCCTCATCAAACTGCTTATTTGGGTGCAAGCGTAGGACGTTATGCAAATCGTATCGCTAACGCCCAATTTGAATTAGGTGAGCGAACAATCCAGCTAGTCGCGAATCAAGGCAAACATCAATTACATGGTGGTAAAGAAGGCTTTGATAAACGCCGTTGGAAGGTGGAAGAGTACGGTCAGAATTTTGTTCGTTTTTCCCTTGTGTCTCCCGATGGTGATCAAGGTTTTGAAGGCAATGTACAAGCTAATGTGCTTTACACGCTGACCGATGAAAATAGCGTAAAAATTGAATACGAAGCAGAAAGCGATAAAAATACTGCGCTTAACTTAACGAACCACGCTTATTTCAATTTGGAAAATGCTGAGCAGGGCAGTGATGTGAGAAATCATACATTACGCCTTAATGCGGATTTCTATTTACCGGTTGATGGCGAAGGCATCCCAAATTTACCACTTAAGCATGTGGTGAATACCAGCTTTGATTTTCGTGTGGCAAAACCAATCGCACAAGATTTTCAGCAAGGCGATCAAGTGATGACAAAAGGTTACGATCATTCTTTTATCGTCAATAAAGCATGGCAAAAGCCTTGTGTATTATTGACTTCCCCTAATGAAGATTTAAGCCTTGAAGTGCTCACATCCCAAGCAGCATTACAGGTATATACGGGAAACTATCTTGCAGGCACCCCAACTCGTAAAGGTGGTACTTATCAAGATTTCAGCGGCATAGCTCTTGAAACCCAATGTCTTCCCGATACCCCCAACCATCCCGAATGGCAAAATTATGGCGGTATTCAAAAAGTAGGTGAACGCTATTACCAGTGGACAGAGTTTAGGTTTAAATAGTTAATCAGTGAATAAAAGTGCGGTTAAAAATAATAGTATTTTTAACCGCACTTTGTTTTTATTATCCTTATTTTATTTACGGTTATTTAAGGTTATTTATATAAGAGGAAAATATCCATAAAAAAATTATAGGTATTATTTTATTGACTGTTTTAATCGGATTTAATAAACTTGCTATTGTTTAGTTTTTTAGTATGGTATTTAATTTTATTAAATCCAATATTTTTCAACACTTTAATAACCACAATTTTATTATGACTATATCTAGATTATTTGGGAGTGGATTATTTTTAATTTCACCCTTTGTTTTTGCAGGGCCTTCTACTAATTTAAATGTAGAAAAACAAATCGATGCCCAACAACAAAACAGCAAGCTGAACAAGATGCCGCGATTTTAGCGCAGCAAACGCAATCCGCGAATGTGCGTTTAGAAGGTGAAAAAGAAACTTCGCTTGGCTTTCCACAAAATGAAGCACAGTGTTTTC
>NZ_KV801809.1:0-294 GCF_001810545.1 Haemophilus sp. HMSC066D02
AAGTGTCCACACAGATTGATTGATATATTGTAGACAATATCGAGCAGAAAGCCGTTATTCCCTTGGGTCTGTAGCTCAGGTGGTTAGAGCGCACCCCTGATAAGGGTGAGGTCGGTGGTTCAAGTCCACTCAGACCCACCACTCAAACTGAGTGAGTGATTGAGGTGAATAAGGTAATAAATAAACGATGACATGGGGATATAGCTCAGCTGGGAGAGCGCCTGCCTTGCACGCAGGAGGTCAGCGGTTCGATCCCGCTTATCTCCACCACTTATCATCGTTAAGTAAATTGAG
>NZ_KV801810.1:0-1438 GCF_001810545.1 Haemophilus sp. HMSC066D02
CCGGTCAGTACTCCAGGTGGAAGGCCTCGACTCCCGCGGCTTGGTGCAGCTCTACACCCTCACGGTTCCCGATCTGACGAAGTACGCCGACCAGGTCGGCTCGCAGATCTCCGTGCCGGTGCGTGCGTGGGCACCTGGCGCGACAGTCAATTTGTCGTACGAGGAAAAGAAGTGAGCGCGGGACGACGCCTTGGGACGGGCCTGCCCCGGCACTTGGCGCCGGCCGGCGCTCTTCCCTTGATACATACAAACAATTGCTCCAAGCCAGCATCCATGCGGGTTTCCGGCTCGTTTGCCTGCGATCAGGGCTTGTCGCCGGACGCCGTCCGGCTGGGCCGCGAGATGCTGGCTGGACCCATTGGGTTCCTCATCGCACGGAGGGCCGCCGATGGAGGAACGACCACCGGATGACCCAAAGGAAAACGCCGACTCTCTGGCAGGAGAAATCGGCGTTCAGGGCATCGAGGCACTACCCCGAAGGGTTCAGAGATATGGAGCAGCTAAAGCAGGCGCTCTCGACGTAGCGGAGTTTATCAGCGGGCTTGGAGGCCATCAAGGCTTAGCACGGCGGGTCGGCTCGTGTGGGGACTATTTGATGTTCCGGCACTACTTCACCGTCGACGAAGTGCGGTTGCATGCAGCTTCGCTTTGCATGAAGCATCTCCTATGCCCCCTGTGCGCCATCAGGAGGGGCAGCAAGGCCCTCAAAAGCTACCTGGATAGGTGGGAGGTGCTTAGAGGGTCGAACGCCTCTTTAAAGCCCTTTCTCGTGACTCTGACCGTTAAGGATGGCAATGACTTGGCTGAGCGTTTTAAGCACCTCCATCGTGGCCAGCGAGAGCTATGGATGCGGAAACACCGTGCTCGCGGCTCTTGCCTCGATGGTGTTATGGGTGCTGTGTGGTCGTACGAAGTGAAGCGCGGCACAGGTTCTGGGCTCTGGCATCCGCATCTGCACATGATCGCGATCGCTGAGCATCAGCCTGACCAGCTGCAGCTCTCGGCTGAGTGGAAAAACATCACTGGTGATAGCCACGTGGTGGACGTACGGCCGATCAGCCAGGAGGATCCTGTGAGTGGCTTCCTCGAGGTGTTCAAGTACGCGGTGAAGTTTTCGGATCAGCCTGTTGAGGACACGTGGCACTGCTACGAGACCTTGCGCGGAAAGAGACTCATCGGATCTGCTGGCTGCTTCCGTTCGGTGGTGGTGCCGGAGCAGCTCATTGACGAGCCCTTCGACGACCTCCCCTTTCGCACCCTTTTTTACCGCTACCTGACCGGTCGCGGATACGACCTTCAGAGGAGGAAAGATCGACCCGCCTGAGTGCACGGATGAATGTTCTTCGCGGGGCAGGATATGCGAGGTGCTAGCACCTCGCTCAGGCTGATTCACGCAGAGCGTTCAACAGCGAAAGCGGCCCCGGTGAGTGCGTCAACA
>NZ_KV801811.1:0-650 GCF_001810545.1 Haemophilus sp. HMSC066D02
GAGAAGAAGTCTATTGCGCCCGAGCTGGGCGAAGCTGAACGCGAGATCCACGGGCCTCTGGCCGAAGCCCAAGCGTTGATCGAGATCTGGCGCAGCTCGAATCCCGACGAGGCGTCGTTTTGCTGCCTCGCGGTATCCACCCTGTCTCGCCTCTGTGATCGTTTTGACACCTACCAACACCTGCTGTTGAAGCATGGTCGGCCGGCATTCGCCGAGACTGACTACGGCGTCCTGGGAGACCCGGTGGAGGATCAGCCAGCGGCCTAAGGGGGTATGGGGGGTATGCCCCCCATGCAGAGCCACGGCTCTCACGCCAACGCAGCGATGCGCCGCGTGCCCAGCGCCCTCCCCTCCCCTGCCCGTCTTCGCGCATGCAAAACAGGCTGCGTGGACCACAAAAAGGGCTCTGAATTCGTATCCTGCACGCGTAAGGCTTTACATCGGCCTTTCGTCTGGTAACAATTGTCGTTCCTGCAACCTTCAATTGGAGCCGATGTGGACCTTGATTCCCTCATCCAGCATAAAGCTCTCGACGAGCTTTACAAACGTGGCAACTACGGCCTGATGGATCACTTCCTCAGAGACCCGGAGACTGCCGAGCAGCTCAAGCTGAAGAAGCTGCAATTCGACGTTCACCCCGAGCTGTTCAG
>NZ_KV801812.1:0-7594 GCF_001810545.1 Haemophilus sp. HMSC066D02
TCGCAATCCGTGAAGGTGGCCGTACAGTAGGTGCTGGTGTTGTTGCGAAAATCATCAAATAATTGATGAATTAACTGTAACAAGTTAGATAAAGAAGGCGTATCGAAAGATACGCCTTTTTGTTTGCCTAAAATTCCGCAAAATTATAATGAAAATTCAAATTAAAAAAGTGAATGTTAGGAAGAGAGAAATATTTGTTAGAGGAAAAAAAGTGGCGGAAGGTCATGGGAGTTGAACCCACCCGGGAACGCTGGCGTCCCCAACAGGATTTGAAGTCCTGCCACCTCACCGGAGATGACGACCTTCCGTTATTGAAATTGCGGTTACTTTAGCGTAAATTAGTTTATAATTCAACGCCATTTTGAAATAGGAATTAAAAATGACCGCACTTTTTCAACAACTTCCTTCGGTAGATAAATTTTTAAAAACACCAGAAGGTGAAATGCTTTTAACTGAATTTGGTCATTCAGCTGTCGTGCGTGAATTGCGCCAATTATTGTCTGAAGGGCGCGAGGTTATCAAACAGCATCAAAACTTACCGCACTTTTTTGCCGATCACCTAAGTACATTACATCATTTACAACATCGCTTGGTACAACAAAATCATGTGCAAATTAAATCAGTCCATAATTTAACGGGCACGGTATTACACACAAATTTAGGGCGAGCCTTATGGGCTAAAAGTGCACAGCAGGCAGCACTTCATGCAATGAAAGGTAACGTGGCACTAGAATATGATTTGGAAGAAGGTAAACGCAGTCATCGAGATAATTATATTAGTGAGTTATTGGCACAACTCACAGGCGCAGAGGCAGCTTGTATCGTTAACAATAATGCTGCAGCCGTACTCTTGATGTTGGCCACCTTTGCAAAAGATAAAGAAGTCATTATTTCTCGCGGGGAATTGATTGAAATTGGCGGAGCATTTCGCATTCCAGACATTATGGTTCAAGCAGGCTGTAAACTTGTTGAAGTGGGAACAACAAACCGCACACATTTGAAAGATTATCGTCAAGCAATCAATGAAAATACCGCTTTCTTAATGAAAGTACATTGCAGTAACTATCATATTAGTGGGTTTACCGCTTCGGTTTCAGAACAAGAGTTGGTTGATCTTGGACGAGAATTTGATATTCCAGTGATGACGGATCTGGGTAGTGGGGCATTAATTGATCTAAGTCAATATGATTTACCGAATGAACCAACGGTGCAAGAAAAAGTCTCACAGGGCGTAAACTTGGTGTCATTCTCGGGTGATAAATTATTGGGTGGAACACAAGCTGGTATTATCGTCGGTAAAAAAGAGTGGATTGCTCAGTTACAAGCTCACCCATTAAAGCGCGTATTGCGTTGCGATAAAGTGATTTTAGCCGGGCTTGAGGCAACATTACGTCTTTATCTCCAACCTGAAAAACTTACTGAGACGTTGCCAACTTTACATTTGCTCACCCAATCAATAGATGTATTAAAAGAAAAAGCCGAACAGCTTAAAGCCGGTTTAGCAAACCGCTTAAAAAATTACCAGGTTGAGATTGAAGAAAGCTTTGCTCAGATTGGGAGTGGTTCTCAACCGATGGCGACGATTCCTTCTCTCGCGGTGACGATTGCCGAAAAAACAGAGGCAAAATTGACCGCACTTTTGACTACATTTAAGCAATTAGAACAACCGATAATCGGTCGTGTTGAGAAAGGAAAAATTTGGTTAGATTTACGTAGTGTGGCTGACTTTAAGGCATTATTAGATACGGTGGAAAAATTATGATCATAGTAACATCAGGGCACGTCGATCATGGTAAAACAGCTCTTTTGCAAGCGCTGACAGGCACGAATACCGCCCATTTGCCGGAAGAAAAAAAACGTGGCATGACCATTGATTTGGGTTATGCCTATTTGCCTTTAAAAGAGAAAGTACTCGGGTTTATTGATGTGCCTGGCCATGAAAAGTTTCTCGCCAACATGTTAGCAGGGCTTGGTGGTGTGCATTATGCCATGCTCATTGTCGCTGCAGATGAAGGGATTGCCGCACAAACTAAAGAACACTTAGCGATTTTACGTCAGCTTCAATTTACTGAAATCATGGTGGTGATTACCAAGGCTGACCGAGCAACAGATGAGCAAATCGAGGCATTAAAAACACAAATTCAGACGGATTATCCATTCTTAGCTGAATCTCATTATTTTATTACATCGGCACAAACAGGCTTAGGCATTGATGCGTTACGCGATTATTTAGCCAATTTACCTGAATTAGCTGAAGTGGATAAACCATTCCGTTATGCCATCGACCGTGTTTTTAGTGTGAAAGGGGCGGGGACAGTGGTAACCGGGACAGCATTTGCGGGAACGGTGGCCATTGATGATGAACTCTTCCTTTCTACGGGACAAAAGGTTCGCGTTAAAAATATCCATGCTCAAAACACACCAAGTGAGAAAGGTGTCGCAGGTCAGCGTTTAGCGCTCAATTTAAACGTTGATTTAGATCGTATTCCAATGCAGCGCGGCGATTGGTTGTTAGCCTCAGAGCCACTTGAGCCAACCGATCGTATTACCATTGAAATTACACCTGAAGTGAATTTGAAAGACAGTCAGCCTGTACACATTTATCATGCGGCAAGTCGTACGACGGGTAAGCTCACCTTGCTTGAAAGCAAAAATGCAATGAAAAATGACCGCACTTTGGCAGAAGTTATTTTAGAACAGCCATTATTTTTAGCTTTTGGGGATAAATTAATTTTACGTAGTGGTGATGCGAAAGCGTTAATTGGTGGTGCCAAGGTACTCGAAATTCATTCACCAAAACGTTATAAGCGCACAGAGGCTCGCTTAGCGTTCTTAGCTAAACTTAATCAGGCTCAAACCGCCACACAACGCATTGGATTGACCTTACAAAAAGAGGCGATTTCAGCTCAAGCTTTAATGTGGAGTGAGCAACTAACCGAAAATCAACTAGTTGAAGCATTGGCTGAGAATGGTGATATCCGTTTCCAAAATTGGTGTTTTAATCGCGATTATCAACGTGAAAAAACGCAGCAAATTTTGACCGCGCTTGCTACCTATCATGAGCAACATAATGATCAGCTAGGTTTGAGTAAGGCCCGCTTATACCGTATTGCGACACTAAACCAACCGGAAAATCTGATTTACCATTTTATTGAGGAAATGCTTGATGAAGGCCAATTGCAGCAGACTCGTGGCTGGCTACATTTGCCTTCACACAAAATCCAATTCTCAGCCGAAGAGCAAAGCTTATGGCAAGCGGTGTTAGCTGAATTTGAGAAAGCTCATGGTCAAGCCATTTGGGTGCGTGATATGGCAACAGCCTTGGCGCAAGATGAAAGTGTGATGCGTAATTTTATGTATAAAGCAGGTAAATTGGGCTATCTTACGCCAATCGTAAAAGATCGATTTTTCCTAACTGAGAGTATTTATGCTTATGCCCGCTTAATTAAGCAAATGGCAGGTGAAGAAGGTAAGATTGCGGTAAATGAATTACGTGACAAGCTTAATTTTGGTCGAAAACTGACCGTACAGTTAATGGAGTATTTTGACCGTACCGGCTTTTTACGCCGCAAAGGCAATGACCATATTTTACGTGATAAAGATACATTTGATTTATAGGTAATACATGAAAAAGACACTGATTTCAGCCTTAATTTTAACCGCACTTTTTGCGGTAACAGGTTGCGAAGATAAAGAAACGAAAGCAACCATTGAGCAACAAACACAGACAATTGCACAACTAACGGCAGAAAATACGCAATTAAAAGCTGAAAAAGAAAAGGCGGAGAAGGTTATTCCAGCAATTATTGCTCAAGATGATGTGATTTTTGATAAAGAGGAAACCATCAAATATCCTAAATCGCCCAAAGAAGATGAATATGTGCCTGTAGAAGGTAAACTTCATTACAGCATTTCTACACTAAAAACGAATATTGAATGGTTAGATACACTACTTTTAGAACAAATTTCCAAAAATGCTGATGGTAAACCAAAAAGCCGCGAGCAACTTATTGCGGATTATCAGAAAGAATATGATGAAGCTAAAAAAGAGATGTTGGAATCTCCTATAATTGGTGTTGATGAAACTTTAGATTTAGCATTTAGTCACCAAAGAGGTAAGCTTGCTGTATTTTTAATAAATTATTACAGCTATGACGGTGGCGCTCATGGCGTTGGAGGCTACCAATATCTTAATATTGATTTAGAAACAAAAAAACTACTTTCATTTGATGATGTGTTTAAACCAAATCAGCAAGCTAAATTAAAAGAGCTGCTTTGGGAACGTTATACTCGATATGGCGAGGTACAAGATGAGGAAGCATTTACATCAAAAGACGCTTTTGAAGTGACCGATAATTTCTATTTAGATCATGATGGGATTCACTTTGTGTATAACGTGTATGAAATTGCGTCTTATGCAGAAGGACCACAGGAGCTGCTGATTGAGTGGTGGAATGCCTCTGCGTTATTGAAGCCTGAATTTCTTCAGAAACAGTATTATCCCGTTTCGAGTAATACGGCAGAATAACAAAGTGCGGTCAATAATGACCGCATTTTTATTGGCCTTTTTTCACCCAGTATTTAAAAGGAGTATCTTTTGTTTCACTTGCTAACAGCGTATGCTCCATAAATTGGCAGAAACTGGGAATATCGCGAGTTGTGGCGGGATCGTCCGCTAGAATAAGCAGCACTTCACCTTCATTCATGTGGCGAATGTTTTTTCTCACGAGCATCACGGGTTCAGGGCAACGTAAACCAACAGTATCAAGGGTTTTATCGACAGTAATTTCAGTCATTGTTATTCATCAGTTTTATTGAAATTGAGCTACATCATACAATAATTATGGGGAAATTTCGATAAATCCGCTATCAATGATAAACTACGCAACAAATTCATTTGAACAATTATTTCATGGCTGAATACCTTATCCCCAAAAGTGCGGTCGTTTTTGAAGAAGAAATTAAGAAAAGTCGATTTATCACGTATTTGCAACATACGGAAGGACTTGAAAAAGCCAAAGCTTTTTGGGCAGAAATTAAAGCGCAGCACCCTAATGCCCGCCATCATTGTTGGGCGGCAGTGGCCGGAAAGCCAACGGATTCTCAACAATTAGGCTTTTCCGATGATGGTGAACCAGCAGGCACTGCAGGAAAGCCAATGCTATCCGCTTTGCAAGGTAGCCAAGTTGGTGAAATCAGTGCTGTTGTTGTCCGCTATTATGGGGGCATTTTATTAGGCACTGGCGGTTTAGTTCGTGCTTATGGAAATGGTGTTCAGCAAGCTTTAAAATTATTAGAAACTGAACGAAAAGTAGAACGTCAGTTATTCCAAGTTCATTGTGATTATGCACAATTAAATTGGATTCAAATTTTATGTGAACAGCATCAAATTGAAATTTATGAACAAAATTTTCAAGTGCAGATAACATTGCAGTTAGGCATTAGTGAAGATCAAATTAAACCTTTTGAACAAGCATTAATTGAGCGTTCGGCAGGAACGTTGAAATTAGAAGAAATTAATTAAGCGAGATATTGTGCATATTTTATCCATTATTCGGATTATCGGCATTTTGATTATGTGCTTTTCCGGCACGATGCTGATTCCAGCCTTTGTGGCGCTTATTTATGGCGATGGCGGCGGTAAAGCGTTTATGCAAGCTTTTGCATTGAGCTTAACTGTGGGCATGTTGCTCTGGTGGCCTTGTCATCACCACAAACAAGAATTGCGATCTCGTGATGGTTTTTTAATTGTGGTGGCATTTTGGTTCGTTCTTGGCGGGTTAGCAACCTTACCATTGTTATTATTTGATGCACCTCATTTAACGGTGGCTTCTGCCGTATTTGAGGCATTTTCCGGGTTAACAACCACGGGCGCCACAGTCATGACTGGGTTAGATAATTTACCGAAAGCCATTCTGTTTTACCGTCAATTTTTACAATGGTTAGGCGGCATGGGGATCATCGTACTTGCGATTGCGATTATTCCTTTATTGGGTATTGGCGGAATGCAGTTATACCGAGCTGAAATGTCTGGTCCAATGAAAGATCAGAAAATTCAGCCACGGATAGCAGAAACGGCAAAGGCATTGTGGTTTGTTTATTTCTTTTTAACCATGTCTTGTACCTTGGCTTATTGGCTAGCAGGTATGACACCGTTTGATGCACTTACACATAGTTTCTCGACGGTATCCATTGGCGGCTTTTCTACGCACGATGCCAGTATTGGCTATTTTAATAGCTCGGCGATTAATTTTATCACAGTCATTTTCTTGTGGATTTCGGCTTGTAACTTTGCATTGCACTTCAGAGCATTTTCGACTTTAGGACGAGAAAATATTTTGAAGATTTACACAAAAGATCCAGAATTCCGCTTCTTTATGAGTATTCAAATTTTGCTTATCGTGGCATGTACATTGGTGATGATAAGCCATCAATATTTTGATTCCTCATGGCAAGATTTTGAGCAAGTCGTATTCCAAGCCGTATCAATTTCAACCACAACAGGCTACACCACATCGAATTTTGCTGAGTGGCCTTCTTTTGTGCCGATGTTATTAATTATTGCCTCTTTTATTGGTGGCTGTGCAGGCTCAGTCGGTGGCGGTTTGCGTGTTGCACGGATTTTAGTGCTATATCTTCAAGGTGCAAGAGAACTGAAACGATTTGTACACCCTAATTTAGTGTATCCAATTAAATGGGGTCAAAATGTCCTTGATGAACGAGTGATTGGGAGTATTTGGGCCTTTTTCTCAGCGTATCTATTGGTATTCACTATTTGTTTATTAAGTGTGATTGCATGTGGTGTCGAACCTTTTGACGCCTTTAATGCGGTATTAGCAAGTATTAATAACCTTGGACCGGGATTAGGTTCAGTAAGCAGTAATATGACGGCGATGCCAGATAGTGCTAAATGGGTACTCACCATTGCGATGGTATGTGGTCGTTTAGAAATTTTCACATTATTGGCGCTCTTCACACCAGCGTTTTGGAAGGCATAATGAAAACATTAATTTTATATTCAAGCCGTGATGGACAAACTAAAAAGATTGCTGAATTTATGGCTCAGCATCTTGAAGGAGAAGTGGTGGTTTCACCGTTAATGGAGGAACAGGATCTTCAAGTTTTTGATCACGTGATTATTGGGGCATCTGTTCGTTATGGTCACTTTAATAAACAGGTGTATCGTTTTGTAGAACGCCATCACGAATTGTTGAATGCAAAAAGTGCGGTCTTTTTTGGTGTAGGTTTAACCGCGAGAAAAGAAGGGAAAGATACGCCGGAGGGAAATGTCTATGTTCGTAAGTTCCTTCAACGCATAAAATGGACTCCTGCAAAAGTCGGCGTGTTTGCAGGGGCATTGCTATATCCACGCTATAAATGGATTGATCGTGTCATGATCCAATTGATTATGAAAATTACAGGTGGTGAAACAGATGCAACCAAAGAAATTGAATATACCGATTGGGGAAAAGTAAAGGCATTTGCAGAAAGTCTGAATTCGTAGAATAAAACACCATAAAAATTGTGTTTTTTAGACGATTTGATTAAAAGATCTTCAACCAATAAAAAATTTACATTTTTTTACAAAAAGATC
>NZ_KV801813.1:0-82936 GCF_001810545.1 Haemophilus sp. HMSC066D02
ATTGTCTGATATATTGTTAAAGAGCAAAAAATAAATTGGTCGGCGAGATAGGATTTGAACCTACGACCCACTGGTCCCAAACCAGTTGCGCTACCAAGCTGCGCTACTCGCCGTCAGATTTCTCACTTAAGAGAAGATGGGGTGGCTAATGGGATTCGAACCCACGACAACTGGAATCACAATCCAGGGCTCTACCAACTGAGCTATAGCCACCATTGATTAGTTGTTTACCGCATTGACTTCTGGCGCGCTCGACAAGATTCGAACTTGCGACCTTTGGCTCCGGAGGCCAACGCTCTATCCAACTGAGCTACGAACGCGTTACTGCGTCGTTGCAGGGGCGTATATTAATGATTTCCAAATATCTTGTCTAGCACTTTTTTGAAAAAAAATATCAAAAGATAAATTTTTGTTCAATTTGTATAGAATTTATTATGTATTCGTTTATTTTTAGTGCTAAAACGTAAAAAAGGATAGCAAATTGCTATCCTCTTTATTTCATTTATTCCTTATTACGACGTGCGCGACGTTTCATTCTTCTTACCCAACGGGTGATTTTCCATGCTTTTGTAATTGAATAAGCATAAAGGAAGAATAATACAATAAACGCAATAAACATTGCCCATTCATTAATATAGAAGACTTCGCCTAAGATCCCGATTGTCGCACAAATAGCAGCAAAGAAGGTAATTAATAAGAAGGCTTGGCGAGACGTTAATCCTGCACGAACCATTAAATGGTGTACGTGTAAGCGATCCGGACGGAATGGACTTTTCCCTTTACGTAAACGACGGTAAATAATGGCTACCATATCAATTAAAGGAACAGCAATAATCCAAAGTGCGGTCACTGGATTCATCGGATGTCCTTTCCCTTGCGTACTTAAAAGTAGAATCCAAATAATAGTAAAGCCGATTAAAGTACTTCCTGCATCGCCCATGAAAACTTTATATTTAGGTCCTAACGGAATCCCTAAGTTTAATAATAGATAAGGCAAAATCGCGACAATTAGGGCAAAACTCCAATATGCCATATCCATCTGACCATCACGGAACATTAAAATACCAATGGCAGCAAAGGAAACAATTGATAATCCACCCAATAATCCATCGATACCATCAATCATATTAAAGGCATTAATAATTGCTATTGTCGCAAATACGGTAATAATCAACCCAATAGAGCCAAGTGTTAATTGGAATGGTCCGAGAATTTGACCTAAATGATCTAAATAAACATTACCTAAGTCGATCATTAAAATCGCAAGCACGGCTTGAATCCCTGCACGCAAGAAAGGGCTAATATCGAAGCGGTCATCTAAGATACCAATTGCCAGTAGAACAAAAATACTGAATATATAAAGATACGGTAAACGAAGTTGATCCCACTCCATTAAATAATAGCAAAGGTTTCCCATGAAAAGAGAAACACCGCCAATAAGGGGAATTGCACCTTGGTGACGTTTACGATAATTCGGTTTATCAACCAAGCCAATTTTATTGGCAATTGGTCGCATGACAATTAAGGTTAAAAATGCCCCTAAAAAAGTGATGAGAAGACTTAGCATAGTTTTTATCCTAAAAATTTTTTGCAAAGGATAACATAAAGAAAAATCAGCACACAAAGGTTTTTCTCAAATTCAGTTTTTTAGTACAATATGCCCACTTTTAATATAAGGATTAAAAATCATGACAAAATCAACCGCACTTTTCTCTCGTGCACAAGAAGTTATTCCTGGTGGCGTAAACTCCCCTGTTCGTGCTTTTAAAGGCGTAGGTGGTACACCTGTATTCATTCAAAAAGCCAAAGGCGCTTATATTTATGATACCGAAGGCAAACAATATATTGATTATGTGGGTTCTTGGGGACCAATGATTTTAGGTCACAACCACCCTGCTATTTTAGATGCTGTATTAAAAGCAGCAGAAAATGGTTTAAGCTTTGGTGCGCCAACACCATCTGAAATTGATTTAGCGGAACTAGTCTGTGAAATTGTGCCATCTATTGAAATGGTTCGTATGGTGAGTTCAGGTACTGAAGCAACCATGACAGCCATTCGTCTTGCGCGTGGTTATACAAATAGAAGCAAAATCTTAAAATTTGAAGGTTGTTACCACGGCCATTCTGATTCACTTCTAGTAAAAGCAGGATCGGGGGCGTTAACACTTGGTCAACCAAGCTCACCAGGTGTGCCTGAAGATTTTGCAAAACACACTTTAACTGCAGAATATAACAATCTTGATTCTGTTAAAAAATTATTTGAAGAATTTCCTAACGACATCGCTTGTGTGATTATTGAACCTGTCGCAGGCAACATGAACTGTGTTCCACCAAAAGAAGGTTTCTTACAAGGCATTCGCAAAATCTGTGACCAATATGGTGCACTTTTCATTATTGATGAAGTCATGACGGGTTTCCGTGTTTCACTTGCGGGCGCACAAGCTTACTATGGTGTAACACCGGATCTCACCACATTAGGTAAAGTCATTGGCGGCGGTATGCCAGTGGGTGCTGTTGGCGGTAAAAAAGTGATTATGCAACACCTCGCACCAACCGGCCCTGTTTATCAAGCAGGTACTCTTTCAGGTAACCCAATTGCAATGGCGGCTGGTTTAGCCTGTTTAACCGAATTGAAAAAAGCAGGTAATGAACAGCACCTTGCAGAATTAACCACTAAACTTTGTGACGGCTTAAAAGCATTAGCTCAAAAACACAATGTGCCATTTGTAATTAATCATGTAGGCGGCATGTTTGGTATTTTCTTCACTGACCAAAAACAAGTTACCTCTTATGCAGAAGTCATGAAATGTGATACCGAAAAATTCAAAATATTCTTCCATAAAATGCTCGATCAAGGTGTTTACCTTGCGCCTTCTGCTTTTGAAGCTGGCTTTATGTCTTTAGCTCATACAAATGAAGACATTGAAAAAACGCTTGCTGCCGCTGATATTGCATTTGCAGCAGTTGCTTAAAATATAAAAGTGCGGTTAAATTTAACCGCACTTTTTTATTTCATATTATAAACGTTCATAGAGTACGTTTTCTAACAATCCCCTTTCCTCTTCGGTTAATGCTGTGCCTTTCTCATTTGTTAGAATAAAAAAGTCTTCAGCTTTTTCTCCCACTGTCGTGATTTTTGCATTCCAAAGATTGAGTTTTAACTCGGTAAAAATTTGACTGATTTGAGCCAATAAACCTGGTTTATCTAAAGCCACCACTTCTAATTCGGTATGCTCTTTTTTGGTTTCTTTCAAAAAACGTACATCTGTTTTTACGGTGAAATGTTGCAACTGTCGATTATTTGCAAAAGACATGGATGGCAATTTTTCGCCTAATAAAACAGAGGTTAATACCGTCTCCAATTCTCGGCGACGTTCTGAACGAACCAATTCACCATTTAATTCTGTGATGATAAAGCTGTCGAATACGTAGCCATCATCGGATGTCAAAATTTGCGCATCATGAATACTGAATTTTTTCGCGCCAATGGTTGATACCACTTTATTAAATAAATTGGCTTGATCGGGACAATAAACAAAAATTTCTGTTCCGCCGGAAGAAAAACGGTTACTGATTTTAACGAGTACTTCACCATCAAATTCAGCTAATAGCTCCGTATGCCACGCAATTTGTTTTGGGCTATTTCGTAAGAAATAATCAGATGGGCAACGCTGCCACAACGCTGAAATTTTCTCTTCCGATAATTCTGGTTTTTCTTCGGATAAAATTGCCAACGCCAATTGACGATTTTCAAGGATCTTTTCTTTATTATCTAATAATAAATTCATCCCTTGGCGGAATTGTTGTGACGTATAATCATACAGTGAGGCAAACAAAGAACGCTTCCAGCTATTCCACAAGGTACCGTTTGTTGCACAAATATCCGCGACCGTTAAACAAGTGAGGTAATCTAAGCGCACATGATTTTGTACACTTTCCGCAAAGCTCATCACGACTTCAGGATCATGAATATCTCGACGCTGCGCAGTGATTGACATGAGCAAATGTTCTTTCACTAGCCAAGCCATCGTTTCGATTTCTCGACGATCAAAACCATGCAAACGGGCAAATTCAACAATATCTTCAGCCCCTAACTCTGCATGATCACCACCTCGACCTTTCGCAATATCATGGAAAAGAGCGGCAACATAAAGCAAAGTGCGGTCAGAAATTTGGCTAAATATTTGATGGCAAATGGGATGAGATTCTGCTTCCTCTTCAGCTAAGAAACTTTCCAATTTCAACATCACTCGTAAGGTATGTTCATCCACCGTGTAAATGTGGAAAAGATCAAATTGCATTAAACCTTCAATTCCCTGCCATTGTGGTAAATAAGCCGTTAACACACCGTATTGGTGCATTGGGAGAAATGCGCGCTGAATCGCTTTCGGTTGATTAAATAACCGAATAAATTTTTCTCTTGCTTCAGGAATATCACATAATTTCTGCGTCAAACTTTCCAACGCAATCTGAAGTTGGCGTAATGTTGATGAATGAATTTCGGCTTGTTTATGCTTCGTAAGATAGAAAAAAAGATCCAATATACGATCTGGTGAACGTAAAAACACATCTTCCTTACGTAAACACAAACTTTGATTCACTAATTCAAAATTCTCATCCAAAGGATGAATAGAGAGCTCGCCATCTGTTGATAAAAAATGCGCTTTATAATGCTTAATCAGGATATCACTCAAACGAGAAATTGTGCGTAAAGCTTGGAAAAAACGTTTCATCATTTTTTCGACACCACGGTTTCCTTCACCTTCAAAACCAAGCATCTCGCTCACTTTGATTTGACGATCAAACAACAAGCGGTTGTCATAACGTTTTAAAATCAAGTGTAAAGCGAACCGCACTTTGAATAAAAATTCTTGGCTCTCTAATAATTGCTGATGTTCTGATGGGTAAATAAAGCCGCTTTCCAAAATGCCATCAAGTGTCATTTCTCCGGTATGGCGTAATGCGATCCAATATAAAAGATGAAGATCCCGTAAACCACCGGGGCTGTATTTTAAATCGGGTTCTAAGTTGTAAGTGGTGTTGTGATAACGCTGATAACGTTCAATTTGTTCTTGTACTTTAGCATCAA
The DNA here is from genome assembly GCF_001810545.1 of Haemophilus sp. HMSC066D02. Taxonomy (NCBI): domain Bacteria; kingdom Pseudomonadati; phylum Pseudomonadota; class Gammaproteobacteria; order Pasteurellales; family Pasteurellaceae; genus Haemophilus; species Haemophilus sp. HMSC066D02. Next base: position 5,090 of record NZ_KV801813.1, read on the forward strand.
AGAATGATTTTACCGCCCAAAAATCTGGCTTTTTCAATATTTCATCTAAGGCATTGAAAAGGGACACATCTCCCGATAAATAACGAGACTCAAGCAAATTGGTAGCAATGGTAATGTCTTGTTTACCTTCCTTTTCACATTCTTCTAAAGAACGAACACTATGCCCTACGTCAAATCCACAATCCCACAAGAACTGCACAAACTGAGCAATTTTTTCTTCCGTTTCAGGCTCTTTTTCTTCTTTTGAAAGAACAAGAACATCCAAATCAGATAAAGGAAACATTTCTTGTCTGCCATAACCACCTACCGCAATTAAGGTGAGATGAGCTTTATCTAATTCAAATTGCTGCCAAAGCTGTTTTAACAAATCATCACAAAACTGTGTACGGCTAGCAATCAGCTCAAAAACAGAATAATCATCGAAGTGATGACGTTCAAATTCCTTCAAATTTTCACGCTGGATTTTGACCGCACTTGGCGTGAGTGGAGAGTCGAAATGATAAGGAAAAAGCATAGGTATTCCACAAACAAAATAATTATAAAAAAAGCCCACTATCGTAGGCTTTTAGCTGAACTTAAAGATTATTCATCATACGTTGAATTCGACCTTCCGCAATTTCTTCATCGCGGATTGTCATCACTTCACAACCGTTTTCGGTAACCACAATTTGATGCTCATATTGCGCTGAATGGCTACGGTCTTTGGTTTTTACTGTCCAACCATCGCCCATAATGCGTACTTCTTTTTTACCCGCATTAATCATTGGCTCAATGGTAAATACCATTCCAGGTTTTAAAATCACACCGCCATCATCCGCATAATAGTGTAAAACTTGCGGTTCACAGTGGAATTCAGTTCCCACGCCGTGACCACAGTACTCACGCACCACGCTGAAGCCTTGGCTTTCGGTATATTTTTGAACCGCTTTACCAATTTCGTTTAAACGAATACCCGGCTTAACCGTACGTAATCCCACATAAAGTGCTTCTTGTGCGGCTTCAACCAATTTTTGACTACGAATATTGGTTTCACCCACGACATACATTTTAGAGTTATCACCGAAATAACCGTCTTTTATTACGGTCACATCAATATTGACAATATCGCCCTGTTTTAATTTTTTATCGTCGCTTGGAATACCATGGCAAACCACTTCATTTATAGAAATACAGGTTGCTTTCGGGAAACCATGATAATTTAAGCACGCAGGAATCACTTTTTGTACATTCACCATATAATCGTGACAAATGCGATCCAATTCACCTGTGGTCACCCCTTCTTTGACATAAGGTTCGATCATAACCAAGACATCTGACGCTAATTTACACGCTTCACGCAACTTAACAATTTCTTCTTCAGTTCTTAATGGAATGCCCATTATTTCTCCTTATTTAATTCAGATTTATTCGCATATAATAGCACTAATTCCGTGAAAAATCTTGAATGAATTAACAGGTTATTAGATAATACAAGGATTATTTTTAGGAAAGTGGGGATAGAGATATGTCAGATTTAGATATGGCCGTACCGCTAACTTTTACTGATGCGGCAGCCAATAAAGTAAAAAGTTTAATTAGCGAAGAAGAAAACAACGAATTAAAATTACGCGTTTATATTACCGGTGGCGGTTGTAGCGGTTTCCAATATGGTTTTACCTTTGATGATAAAATCAATGAAGGTGACTTAACCATTGAAAAAGCCGGTGTGCAATTAGTGATTGACCCAATGAGTTTACAATACTTAATTGGCGGTACTGTTGATTACACTGAAGGATTGGAAGGTTCTCGTTTTGTGGTGAACAATCCAAATGCAACCAGCACCTGTGGCTGTGGTTCTTCATTCAGCATCTAATATGGATTTTCAATTTACCCATTATCTAGGCAATGTGCACGCCAAATGTTCAATGGAACACATTGCTCTAGCCAATTGGTTTAATTCAGAAGTGCGGTCAAATCCTCAAGCGTTTTTGACCGCACTTTCTGCCTGTGAGCAGATTAAAAATAATGATGAAGTCACGTTGATTGGTTCAGAATACACGCTTTTTATCAATACAGATGAAGTGATGATTCGCGCCAATAACCTTGCGATTGAAACAGATGACATTTTAGAAGACGACTTCCATTATTATGATGAAGAAAGTATCGCCTTCTGCGGTACAACAGACTTCATCCATTTTCTTAATGCCTATTTTGAATTTATTGCTTAACCTCATTCTCTGAAGCTAACTATTATGTCGGAAACGGAAAACACCTCACCTGAACAACAAGAAACACAAGCGCCAGATAAGCGCCGTTCTTGTAAAATCTTTTTAGCTAAAGTAGCCTTTACTTTAGGGACACTTGCCGTATTTTATGGTGGCTATTTAGACTGGCAAATTCGCTCAAAAATGGATGGCCAAATTTGGCGTTTACCGGCAGAAGTGTATAGTCGTTTAGAAAGCGTAAAACTTTCTGATAACCTTTCTTTTGACGAAGTGATTCAAATCTTACTCGATAACGAATACCGCCAAACCACAATGATTGCAGCACCAGGTGATTTTAAACTCGAAGAGGATACCATCGTATTACTTCGTCGCGCATTCCCTTATCCTGACAAGCCTGAGCCACAACGTGTATTACGTTTACGTTTTACAGATAACAAACTTTCTCGTATTGAAGATTTAGTCAACGTAAAAGCGGTTGATGAATTCCGTCTCGCACCTAAATTAATTGCAATGTTGGAATCAGATAATGAAGATCGTTTAGCCATTCCGTTACAGCAATACCCTCGTTTACTCATCGATGCCTTATTACTCACAGAGGATCGCCGTTTTTATGAGCATAACGGGATTAACCCTATCGGTATTATGCGTGCAATGATTGCCAATATTAGAGCGGGTCAAACGGTTCAAGGCGGCAGTACGCTGACTCAACAACTAGTAAAAAACTTGTTCTTATCGAGTGAACGTTCTATTACACGCAAAGCCAATGAAGCGTTGATGTCATTAGTATTAGATTGGCGATATGATAAAAACCGTATCTTAGAAACCTATCTGAACGAGATTTACCTTGGTCAAAATGGTGATATTCAAATTCACGGTTTTGCGTTGGCGAGCCAATTCTATTTTGGTCGCTCTATCCGTGAAATTAGCCTAGACCAAATTGCCCTTTTAGTTGGCATGGTGAAAGGACCATCCCTTTATAATCCATGGCGAAATCCACAATATGCACTCGATCGCCGAAATGTGGTGTTAAAACTGATGCTTGATCACCAAATGATTGGAGATGAGTTATATGAGATGTTGAGTAAACGGCCATTAGGTGTACAAGCAAAAGGACAAATTTCACGTAAATACCCTGCTTTCATCCAAACATTACAAGCAGATCTTCGTCGTCAATTAGGGGAAAATAAAACCTCTGCACTACTTGGTGCACGTATTTTCTCCACCATGGATTTAAAACAACAGGAACAAGCTGAAAATGCTGTGGTGAATACAGTTAATCAATTGCAAATACAAACTAAAAATCCACATTTAGAAGGCGCAATGATTGTCGCGGATTATCACTTGGGTGAAATACGTGCTGTTGTCGGTGGATTACAAACAGAATATGCCGGATTTAACCGAGCCTTAATGTCAAAACGTCAAATTGGTTCTTTGGTAAAACCATCCATTTATTTGACCGCACTGATGAATCCGGAACAATTTCGTTTAAATACGCCAATTCAAAACCAGCCAATCACGATTTATGTTAAAGGTAGCCAACCTTGGCAACCTCGTAACTACGATCGCAAATATAGCGGTTCGGTGATGTTGATGGATGCCCTTGCTCGCTCGCTGAATATTCCAACGGTAAATATTGGGATGAAAGTCGGTTTAAGCAAAGTGATCGATACGCAAAAAGCCATGGGCTGGGATAATGTAACGATTCCAAAAGTGCCTGCAACCTTGCTCGGTTCTTATAGTATTTCACCTTATGATGTGACCAAACTCTATCAAACTATTGCAAATCAAGGTGGCAAAATTGAGTTAAGTACCATTCAAAGCATTGCCGATCGTCAGGGGAATATTATTTACGAACACAATACAGTACCGGATCAAGTGGTGCCGAGAGAAGCCGCCTATCAAACCTTGTATGCGATGCAGCAAACCGTAGAACGTGGTACCGCGCGTAGCTTACAAAATGATTACGCAGATCTTCGTCTTGCAGGTAAAACAGGCACGACCAATGATGCCCGTGATACTTGGTTTGTCGGTATTGATGGTAAAAATGTCAGCACCATTTGGCTAGGTCGTGATGATAACGGTGAAACCAAATTGACAGGTGCTTCAGGTGCATTACAAATCTATAAAGATTATTTAAACCGTGTTGTCATTGAAAAACTAAAACTCGGCCAACCTTCTACGATTAAATGGGTTGGCATCAATGCTTACGGTAGTTGGAGCTGTGGTAGTAATCGAACAATTCCAGTTTGGGCAAATAAGGATCAAAACTTCTGTGCGTCTGCGCAAACAACGAGTACGGCGACTGCTACCGCTGCACAAACTACGCAATCGCCACAGCCTGATCAACCAGAATCACCAAAACAAGAAAGTGTATGGGATGTGTTAGATAATAAAGCGCCTGTTGAAGAAGCGGCACCCGCTCAATAAACTCGCTTATTTTGACCGCACTTTAATATCTCGATAAAGCGCCTAACAAGGGCGCTTTATTCTTTTGAGCATAAAATAACCATCTAGGATTTCCACCTCTTATGAATTTTTTGATCTCAATCACAAAAATTAGAATTATTTATTGTCATTTCACTGATATCAAAGGATAATCATGAATAGGAATTAATTTCATTTGAGGTAATGAGGTAAATAGACGATGCTATCCCGTTCTATTCGATTTTTCTTTTTAATTTTTTCACTCGCCTTTTCTTCTTCACTCCTTGCACAAGATAACTATCAACAATGGGTTGATGATATTACGGCTCGCTTAGATAAAACGTCTCAACTTATCCAACAAGGAAATACAGATGACGCCCGAACTGAAGTGCAAATGGCTTATTTTGAAGTCTTTGAAAATCTAGAAGGTCCAATTCGCATCAATTTCTCCGCACAAAAAAGCTACCAAATGGAAGCCACGTTTGGCGAGATCCGTAAAATGATCGGTGAAGGAAGCTCACAAAAAGAGATTCAAGCTAAAATCGATCAACTTAAAAAAGAATTAAAAGAAGTGTTGCCATCTCTGGTTGAAGGTCATCAACTCAATGCCGATGGACAACATGGTGTTTATGATAATCAAGCGATTGCCCCTTATTGGCAACAAAGTTTTAAAACTATTGATGACTTAATCGCTCAAGGGCTTGAAGCGTATCAAAATGGTGATCTCGCTAACGCGAAAAAATTGTTCCAACAAGCACAATATGATGGCTATAAAAACTCAGAAATGGAAATGTCCATTCGTCAAAATCGCTCTGCAGAAATTTCAGCGACAATTAATCAACAGTTTTACAATATCATCCGTTTAAGTGAACAAGCCGATCAAATCACAGAAATTGGCTATCAAAGTACGCAATTATTACAAGATATTGAAGAAAACTTGCCTAACCTGCCAACGACACGTGAAGAACAAAATGTTCAATCCAATGCAGCGCAGCAAGCAACAGATAATCAACAAGAGCAAGATTGGAATAAGATTAAACAAGAGATCAATCAACGTATTCAACAAGCTATCGCGCTCTATCAACAAGGTGAAAGCAAAAAAGCCATTCTTTCCGTACAAGACACCTATTTTGACGTGTTTGAAAGTACAGGGATGGAAAACAAAATTGGCTCTCGTGATAGCAATTTTAAAGCGGAACTTGAAGGCTACTTTACTCGTTTAGTGAGTTTAATGAAAGCTGAACAAGGTGATAAGTTACAAGCACAAGCTGATGGTTTAGACCAGAATCTAACTAAAGCGGTTGAAATGTTACAGGGTGGAGAACAAAGTGATTGGTCGATGTTCTTATATAGCCTTTTAATCATCCTTCGTGAAGGTTTGGAAGCCTTGTTAATTGTTGCGGCTATCGTGACTTACTTAATTAAAAATAACCACCAAGATAAATTGCCAGTTATCCGTCAGTCTGTTTATGTGGCATTAATTGCCAGTGTGATTACCGCATTTATCTTCCAACTTATCTTTGAAAATTCAGGTCAAAACCGCGAATTGCTAGAAGGCTTTACGATGATTTTTGCCGTCGTCATGCTCTTTATGATGAGTTACTGGTTATTGTCTAAAGTCGAAGCACAAAACTGGAAACGTTATTTAGAAGGTAAACTCTCTACTGCCCTCACTACTGGATCACTCATCGGCTTATGGCTTACCAGTTTCTTAGCCGTATATCGTGAAGGAGCGGAAACGGTATTGTTCTACTATGCCCTCGTGGGTGATGCGAAAAGTGCGGTCAGTTTTATCTACCTTTTCGCAGGTATCATTGTCGGTGTAATTATTCTCACCATTTGCTACTTCGTGATGCGTTATACCGTAGTGAAATTACCGCTTAAACCATTCTTTATGTTCACGGGTTCTTTCATGTATTTAATGGCCTTTGTATTCGCCGGTAAATCTGTTTTAGAACTCATTGAAGGCAAACTTTTCGAGCCAACGCTGATTAGCGGTGCGCCTGAAATTTCGTGGTTAGGTATTTATCCTTATATGGAAACCCTAATCCCACAAGCAATCTTACTCATCGCTGCCGTATTTGCTCTGTTTATTATGAAATATCAAAGCAAAAAAGCCGCGTAATACCCAACAATCCTTTAGGAGAAAAACAATGAAAAAAGCACTTTTAGCAACAGCATTATTTGCGGGTATTTTCACCGCGTCTACTGCTAACGCATTCCAAGAATATCCAATCGGTGAAGCGGTAACCATGAATGAAATGGAAATTGCGGCGGTTTATCTCAAACCAATCGATATGGAACCACGTGGCATGGGTTTACCTGCTGCGAAATCAGATATCCACTTAGAAGCGGATATCCATGCAGTAAAAGGTAACAAAAATGGCTTTGGTGATGGTGAATGGATGCCTTACTTAACTATCAACTATACTTTAGTGAATACCGATACTGGTGAAAAACAAGAAGGTACTTTCATGCCAATGGTAGCAGGTGACGGTCCTCACTATGGTGCAAACGTGAAAATGATGGGCGTGGGTAACTATAAATTAACTTACCACATCGACCCACCATCAAAAGCAGGTATGCACCGTCATACTGACTCTGAAACGGGTGTAGGCCGTTGGTGGAAACCATTTGATGTAAGCTATGAATTCAAATTCACTGGCATCAAATAATCTAAGGTAAATATTAATTTTACCGACTTGCCTTCCCTTGTATTTCAGGGGAAGGCAATAGCATTTCATTTAACCTTAAAATATCGTCTGTTTTATCCTATTAAATGGTCAAACTATGAATTATTTTTTTACTTTCCTGCTTCAAGCACTTTTACCTTTTTCATTATTGCTCGGTGTTTATCACAGTAAACAATCCTCTGTAAGTGCAAAAAAATAATTTGGCTTAGCCTATTCGGTTTTATTGCCGGTATCGTATTGCGCCTTAGTTTACCTGCGGGACAAATCACCAATTTAATCGTCAATGGCGTAATATTGGTGCTCTTGATTATCTTTACCTTATGTTTAATTTTCGGCAAAGGTCGCTTACCAGTCTTTTGGCAAACCATATTAATGCTCATAGCGGGAAGCTTCTGGGCAAAAGATCCTAATATTACTGCCCTCGTTTCTACTGATGTTATCAATACTGATTCGATCTTACATATAAGTGCGGTCATTTTTGCCTTTGTTTTTTGTTTATGCTTACAAGGCTGGATCTATTTACTTCTAAAACAAGCGGTAAAAACACAACAAAAATCAACCGCGCTTTTAAAGGGTGCAATTAGCCTTCTCTTAATTTGCTTACTTGTTCCACTTTTTGGCGAACTCTTATTAATTTTAATGAAACTTCAAGTGCTTGAACTCACCAAACTACGTTTAAGCTTTGTTGCGAAATCAGGCGAAATCACTCGCTGGTTAAATTACATCTGTGCCGCCTTACTCTTCGTTGTACTTGCCATCTTCTACGGCAAAATTCATTTATCACGCAAGCAACAAGTTAATGCCACACAAGAACCCATTGAAAAACGCCAGAAATTAGCTGCATTGCGTAACTCCTCTCGCTTACTTGGATGGGGCTATTTGGCCTTGGCAATTATTTTTGCTACACAACTTTATTGGGAGCAAATTGCTTCTCGTCCACCACAACTTTCAGAAGCAATTCCTCTGACCTTAGATGAAAAGCAACAAGTCCATATTCCAATTGAACAAGTAAAAGACGGTAAGTTACACCGTTTTGTCTGGATTGCTGATGATGGTAAAGCCGTGCGTTTTTTTGTTATTAATCGTCAACCGGATAAATTAAGTCTAGCTGCAGTATTTGATGCCTGCTTGCTTTGTGGTGACCAAGGCTATGTTATGGAAGGTAACCAAGTCGTTTGTGTGGGCTGCGGCGTACATATGTTTATTCCATCTATTGGTAAACCGGGTGGCTGTAATCCTGTGCCGATTGAAGATTGGCAACAAACTGAGACTGAAATTCTCATTAATCGAACCAGCTTAGAAGAAGGGTTAAATTTATTTAGCACGATTATTGAAATCGATGTAAAAGATCCGATTAGTGGTACCCAAATGAAAAATACTAAAACGGAGCACAAATATAATTACGAAGGTAAAACTTACTTCTTTGAAAGTGAGAAAAATCTTGATTTATTCCGTGATAACCCTGAAAAGTATTTAGGTAAGGGGGAATAATGCTAGCAAGAATGTTATTTCAATCTTGGCGTTTCAGCATTAAACGTAAACTGTTGGCTGTTATTACTATTTTCTTAGCGGCTGGCTTAGTCTCTGCGCTATTAGCTGTTTCTATTGATATTGGCGACAAAATGGCGAAAGAGCTGAAATCTTATGGTGCTAATATTTTGGTTGAACCTGCAAGCAATGCAGCCTTGCCTGGCGAACTCAGTCATAACACTGATTTAAGTAGCCAGGATTTCCTCGATGAAAAAGAACTGCCGAATATTAAAGATATTTTCTGGCGAAATAACATTGTGGGATTTGCGCCATTATTAAGTGCAGATGTGAAAGCAGAAATTCCTTCTGCAAAAACGCATGAAAAATCGACCGCACTTGAACAAATTAATGTGCTAGGTACGTTTTTCGATCACAACATCCCTGTACCGGATGAAGATGATTACCACACAGGACAAAAAATTATTAGCCCTTATTGGCATGTTCAAGGGGAATGGGTAAACGATCTTGAAACACCAGAAGGTGAATTTATTCCTGCGCTCATTGGTGAACAATTAGCACAACGAACTGGCCTAAAACAAGGCGATAAAATCAAACTTTACTATCAAAATGATGAACTTAATAATCAAAGTGCGGTTGAAATTACCGGGATTTTATCCACAGGTGGTGCTGAAGATAATCAATTAGTCATGCCACTCAATGCTGTGCAAAAATTACTGGGGTTAGAAGGGAAAATTCAATCAGTCAAAGTCTCTGCGCTTACCGTACCTGAAAATGACCTTTCTCGCAAAGCGCGTGCCAATACCGATGCATTAGATGCCGAAGAGTACGATCGTTGGTATTGTACGGCTTATGTTTCGTCTATTTCACATCAGTTAGAAGAAGCCATTTCTGGTGCCATTGTTCGCCCTATTTGGCAAGTTGCCGCGTCAGAAGGTGTGGTCATTGGTAAAATTCAGTTATTGCTTGCTGTCGTTACTCTCGCTGCTTTAATCGCGGCAGCCATGGGAATTGCCTCATTAATGAGTACAGGGATCATTGAGCGCTCAAAAGAAATTGGGCTAATGAAAGCCTTAGGCGCATACCAATGGCAAATCGCCTTATTATTTTATTGTGAAGCCATTATCAGTGCCTTAATTGGTGGATCGCTTGGTTGTATTGCTGGATGGGGCTTAGCAGGATTTATTGGTTCAGCGCTATTTGGCGTACCATTGAGTTTCGCTTGGATTGTCATCCCTTGTGTATTGATGCTGTCTATTTTAATTGCTGTGGTGGGCACTTGGTTCCCAGCCCATCGTATTGCCAAACTTTACCCTGTGGAGGTGCTGTATGGCCGCCAATAAAAGTATGTTTTGGCGTTTAATCTTCCAAGCATTACGCCTACGTTTACAACGAGTATTTATTATCTTCTCTGCGCTGACTGTCGGTGCGTCTATTGTAACCGCAATGGCAGCAGTATATTTCGATATTAATACCAAAATGAGTCAAGAGCTCCGTACTTTCGGGGCAAACTTTTATATTGGTGCAGCCAATGGTGGATTGATGAAAGAACGCCAATTAAAGCAAATCCTACACAACGCCCCAGATAATTTCATCACAGCCGCCAGCCCTTATTTATATGGTGTTGCACGAAGTGATTTAGAAAAAATCGTCATTATGGGCGTGTGGTTTGAAGATATGCATGTTCTGGCACCTTATTGGCAAATTACCGGCTCAGCCATTAATGTGAATTTTGATGATCGCAATGCCATGATTGGGAAAACCTTAGCTGAACGACTCAATTTAAACGTTGGAAGTAAATTAACTCTGTCTAAAAATGCGGTTGAAAAACATGAATTCACGATAAAAGGTATTGTTGAGGCAGGCGATGCCACAGACAACATGTTAATCGTTAGCTTAGAATTTGCGCAAAGTTGGTTAGATAAAGAAGGCTTGGCAAACAACGCCTTGCTCAATGTCAAAAATGAACAAGGTAACGTCGCACAGTTTGCACAAGACATTATGCAACATCAACCTGATCTGACTGCCCGCCCGATTCGAAAAGTCTCTGCTTCTGAAGGGCAGATTTTAGATAAAATCAAAGGCTTAATGGGGTTAATCTCATTGGTTATTTTGATTCTCGCCACCCTTTGTGTAAACACCACATTGATTGCGATTGTTGGTGAGCGAGCAAAAGAATTTGCACTACAAAAAGCCTTAGGCGCCAAACAAAGTGACATCATTAAACAGATTAGTACTGAGATCCTCATCATTGCACTTTGTGCAATTGTTGCGGGACTGATTTTCGGCTACATCTTGGCACAATTACTTGGATTAACCGTATTCAAATCTTATATTGATATGCGTCTGCCGGTTATTCCAATTACTATCGTCTTATCGTTATTGGTTGCCTTTATTGCGGTGATTGTACCAACCAAACGAGCTTTAAATATTCAAACCGCAAATGTATTAAAAGGGGAATAAAATGAGTGAATTTGTAATTGAAACGCAACATTTATATAAACGATTCGGGCAAGTCACGGCTTTAGAGGATATTAATATTCAAATTCGCCAAGGTGAGTTTATTGCAATCATGGGGGCATCGGGTTCAGGTAAAACGACACTCATGAATATTCTGACCGGTTTAGATACCGCCAGTGAAGGTAAAGTCATTTTAGATGGTGTCGATGCGGCACAACTGGATGAAGTGGGTCGTCAGCGTTTTCGTGCAGAAAAAATTGGTTTAGTCTTCCAACAATTCCATTTAATCCCTTATTTGACCGCACTTGAAAATGTGATGCTCGCACAGCACTATCATAGTGTGATTGATGAGGTGGCGGCTAAAGCGGTACTCGAACAAGTGGGATTAGGTCATCGTATTGATCATCGTCCAAGCCAACTTTCTGGAGGCGAACAACAACGGGTATGTATTGCTCGTGCATTAGTGAACCAACCACCCGTTATTTTTGCCGATGAACCTACGGGTAACCTCGACGAAAAAAATGAAGCGCTCGTACTGGATTTACTACAAGAGTTAAATCGCCAAGGTAGAACCATTGTGATGGTGACACACAACCCAGAATTGGGTGAGTTGACTGATCGTGTTATTTATCTCCACCACGGAAAATTTGTAAAAGAGGAAATTCATGAAAAATAAATTCGTCAAACTACTTGCCATAAGTGCGGTCATTTTTGGCAGCGTTTCTTGTAAAGATGAAGTCGCTGCAATTGGTCAAAAAGCACCAGACATCGCTGCCTATGATTTACAAGGTAAAGAAGTGAAACTTGATGATTGGAAAGGCACTCGCTTACTGACATTCTGGTCTGAAACCTGTGGACGATGTGTCGCAGAATTAAAAGAATTCGAAAAATTGGCCGCAGCTAATCCAGATAAAGTTCAACTTATCGCCATTAATGTGGATGGAGATAAAGTGGATACCAAAGCCGTGGTTGCCAAACGTCAGCTTACGTTACCGGTTATCAAAGATCAATTAAAAATTACTGCTGAACGCTATCAGCTTATCGGCACGCCAACAAGTTTTGTGATTACACCTGAAGGTAATATTCAGGCTAAATATGAAGGCGCAATTCCCGCAGAAGATTTAGATAAATTATTTAAAGGCTAGCCAAAATGAAAAAACGAATTTACTTATTCTCTACACTTTTACCCGTTTTAGGCTTTTTATTTGCCCCTCCTGCCCTTTCTGCTGAAGCTGACTTAGTGAAAGCAGAAAAGGTATATAAACGCTCTTGTGCAACTTGTCATGGGAAACAAGGCGAAAAACCAGCAATGGGTGAATCCAAAATTATTAATCAATTAAAACCAGAAGAAATTTCAACCGCACTTTCAGAACGAAAAGCAGGAAATATTCCTAGTGCAGGAAGTCCGGCAAAACAACGTTTAAGTGAACAAGATATTCATAATTTAAGTGAATATATTCAAACACTAAAATAGTTTTTGAATTTTTTTTAAACTAATTCTAAAATATACGGTCTTAGAAGGGGCTTAGTTTTACAAGCTAAGAAATTTTTATTATATCAATAAAGGATTGTTTATGAACAAATTCACTAAAATCAGCGCAACTGCATTATTTGCATTATTCTTAACTGCTTGTGATAAACCAGCAGATAAACCGGCTCCAGCAAAACCTGAAACCACTCAGCCTGCGCCGGAAGCTAAACAAGAAGCAGCTCAACCTGCTGAAGCAGCAAAACCAGCTGAAGCTACACCAGCGCAAGAACAAGCTGACTACAACAAATTACTTGAATGGAACGCAAGCCAAGCGCAAGCTCAAATGGCTGCTCAACAAAAACTTCAATCTGATTTAACTGCGGCTGTTCAAGCAAAAGATGATAAAAAAATTGAAGAAGCAATCAAAACGTTCAACAAAACTGTTGAAGATACAATTGCAAGCTTAGATAAATTAGATATTACAGCACCTTCAGTGAAAAGCATTAAAGATCAAAATAAAGAAGTGCTTTCATTATCAAGCGAATTATTAGTTGATCAATTAAACTTAGCAACTAAAGCGCCAACTGAAGAACAAACTAAAGCTTACCAAGCTAAAGTTGAAAAACTACAAGCTGCAGTAGCTAAATTACAAAAAGACGGTGCTGATTTAGCACAAAAATTTGCGCCTGCAGCACCAGCTGCTCCAGCTGCAAAATAATTAATCGTTAAAGATGAAAAAACCTTACTGTAAAAAGTAAGGTTTTTTTATGCGCTTATTTTAGTATTCTGCTTCTCAACACATCCATAAATCGCTCTGTCGCCCCTTCCCAACGATCTAAATATAACGCAGGTTCAATCAATTCTAATTCATTCAATAGAAATTGATCGTGAATAATCGTTCCATCTACGCGTGCATAGACGGGCATTTCAGGCAATTTATGTAAAACATGGCATGCTGTTTCAATAATATGATCATCAACCTCTACAGGAATAATTTCAACTTTATATTGTGAATTCGCTCGCCATTCATTTTGAGGTGGCTGTCGGCGAATAGCATGACTAAATACACCATTGAAAAAAATCAAACTAGTTTCACCATTTGTCGCCACTTCAGGAATAAACGGCTGCAACACAACTTGCTCACCATACGCAGAAAGATTAGGTAACGCTTCACCTTGTTTTAGTTTTGTCACCAAATTACCACTCTGCCCTACAGCAGGTTTAATGACAAATTCAGGCCATTCTTGGCGTTCAAGTGCGGTCAAAATTTCAGATGTTTTTGCAGAACAAATAAGGGTTGGGATAACATTGATACCCCAATTCTGTAAATCACATAGGTAGCCTTTATGGCTATTCCATAACATCAATTCCGCAGGATTGATGAACGCATTCTTATGCTGTTTAATCCATTGAGTAAATTCATCATAGAAATTCGCATAATCCCATGCTGCTAAAGGCAGAATAAACTGACTTTGTAATGTTTCTTGCCAAGGTAAAAATTGAGTAGGAATACCTTGATCAGAAAGTTGTGTTTGAACAGGAATAAGATTTTGAGGAGCCGAAGGATAAGTTTTGCAAGTGGTGATTGTAAGCATAGTAAATAATAACGGATTTAAACATAAAGAAGATGCGCCAATCATCAAACTGGCGCATCGATTTCAATAATTATTTTACTTGAGCAAAATATTTTTCAAGACGACCTTTGTTCGTCATAGATTTTTTCTCAAGGTCTTTCACCACTTTCTCTGCTTGTTCTTTGTTTGGTAGATTATCACCCACTTGAATCACACCATTCATATTCATTGAACGGTGTACTGGGCAAGTATAAACATAAACACCTTCTTTATCTAAAGTGATCGTGAGTTCCTGATCTTCTTCAGATTGGAATTTTTGTGCACCTTCAGGAATCGCTTTACTGTGTACAAAGTGGCTTTTATTTTCCGGACGAAATGTCACTGTATCACCTGGTTGTACTTTTAAATAACCCGGTTCAAAAACCATTGAGCCTTCACTGTTTGAATTCAACATTTTGATGTCATGATGAGCGGCTTGAGCAGCAAAACTTAAACCTAATAATGCTGCAAGTGCGATTTTCTTCATTTTAATTTCCTTCTAAGAATGTGCTGATTTACGTTGTGGACGAACCACCGGCAAACCGGCACTACATTGCAATAATTCAACGTTTACACGATATAAACGATTAATGGTTTCTACTTGTAAAACATGATGCGCATCGCCCACGCCTTGTACTTTACCTTCACCAAGTAAAATCAACTCATCTGAAAATTGAGCAGCAAGGCTTAAATCATGTAATACCATTATAGTAATCAGATTTTTCTGTTTCGTATAGGTGTAAACTTCTTCTAATAGATTAAGCTGATGATGCATATCTAACGCACTCACCGGCTCGTCTAACATTAAAATCTGTGGCTCACGTAATAAAACCTGGGCAAACATCACCATTTGACGCTGTCCACCACTGAGATTCAGAATATCACGATGGGCTAAATGACCAATGCCTAATTGTGCCATAATACTTGCTGCTTCAGTGAGAAGCTCATCGCTTACTCGCATCGTTAGACTATCCATTCGTCCCAAAAGGACAACTTCAAGTGCGGTCAAGCTTGCATCTACTCGGCTATCTTGAGGCATATAGCCAATTGGTTTGCGCCAATCTGCTAACTTCGTCCGTTCTAGCTGTTTGCCTTGATAGGTAATCATTCCTTCATGTGGTAATTCACCAAAAATGGTTTTCAGCATGGAGGATTTTCCCGTGCCGTTTGGCCCAAGCACCGTGTAAACTTTACCTTCTTCAAAACGGACATTAATGTGATCAGCAACGGTGAGATCACCTCGTTTTACCGTAAGATTCTTTAATTCTAACATTATTGTCCCCTCTTGTTATTTAAAATAATCCAAAAGAAGAAAGGCACCCCAATAAACGAGGTAACAATCCCCACTGGGAATAATGCACCAGGGATAATAACTTTGGATAATACCGAAGAAAGGGATAAGAATGCCGCACCGACTAACATCGCGCCCGGTAAGAAGAAACGTTGATCTTCACCAAGTAACATTCGAGCAACATGTGGTGCAACTAAGCCGATAAAGCCAATCACGCCAACGAAACTAATTGCTGTCGCCGTCATCATTGCGACAAGAACTAAAACCTTAATACGTAATACTTGCAAATTGATGCCAAGACTCGCTGCACGATCTTCACCTAAACGAAGTGCGGTCAATTTCCAAAGCTCTTTGGAAAGTAATGCGACACAAATTGTGGTGACGACAATAATGATGATTAAACTTTGCCACGTGGCTTTATTTAAGCTACCAAATAGCCAAAAAAGAATTTGCTGCGAGACTTCGGGAGCCGAAATAAATTGTACTAATGAGAGTAAGGATTGGAAAATAAAGAGCAATGCAATCCCTACCAGTACGAGCATTTCAGAATTAAAACGACGTTTAGACGCGAACAAGAAAAGAATCCCTGACGCAAGCATGGTCATGACAAACGCACCAATTGGCACTGCAATTTGTACCGGTAAACCAAAACTTCCGAAAGCAATCACAACAGAAGCCCCAAAACCTGCTGCTGCTGCGAGTCCTAATGTATAAGGACTTGCCATAGGGTTATTTAATAAGGTTTGGATCTCTGCCCCACCTACAGCCAATGTTGCCCCGACTACAAGCGCCATTAATGCCATCGGTAAACGTAAATTATGCACAATATTGTCTGTCATTTTATCGACTTCACCGATGCCGAATAACGCATTCACAACTTCAGATACCGATAGCATCGCTGGGCCTGTCATCACGTCGAGAATAAGACTGACCACGCCAATCACAAGAAAAGATAAAATAACAAACCAGCGTTTGCGTTCAAGCTTACGCTGGTTAGCCACAATATCTGCTACAACAGAATTGTTTTTCATTAATTAACGTTTCCTTTATTTGGTTTCAGGGAAAAGATAAATCGTACCTTCCGGGGTAACCGGTAAGTAGTTTTTATAGAAGTTTAAGTAAGTTTGTTGCGGATCTAAATCTTTAAACAGATCAGGATAAGCGGCTTTAGCTACAAACTGAACTGAAGCACTGTCTGATAGAGTACGAGAGTTCGCATGATAGGCTGCGTAAACACGGTTGTTTTTCACTGCCGGTAATTCAGCCCAACCTGCACGATGTTTAAATGCGTTTAAACGACGTTCTGCTTCTGCTTTTTCAATACCAAAGCCCATTACCATACCGTCTTGATTTTTCTTCAATTCAGTTTCACGGCCTGTAATAATAATCGCATCCGGTTTCGCGGCTAATACTTTTTCAGCAGCTAATGTACCCCATTTACCAATTTCTGCAGGAGCAACGTTTTCTGCGCCTACAAGGCTAATCATTGAGCCCCACATACTTGAGAAGAATGTCATCCCTTGTTCAGCTGGGCCACCACGACCGAACTCTACATACACTTTCGGTTGTTTTGCTAATTTTGCATTTTTAACCGTCGTTTGAATATATTCTACGATATCTTTGTATTCTTTCGCCATTTTCGCGGCACGATCTTTCTGCCCCGTCAATTGGCCAATAATTTCCGTTGATTTGATGTGTTTATCTAAGGTTTGAGCGTTGTAATCTAATACAACAATTGGAATACCCGCTTCATTGATAGCATCTAAATCAGATCCTAGCATTTCGTACTGCCAATCAGCTAAGACTAAAAGATCAGGTTTTAATGAAAGCACTTTTTCCACAGAGAATGTGCCTTCCTCTACTTCACCCACATCATCTAGTTGATTCAATTTTGGCACAGCTTTACTAAATAACTCCCAGCTTGCTGGAGCCCAAGAAGACCATACTTTCTTAGAAAAACCGACAACGTTATCTAACGCTTTATCACCACCAACTGCCATATAATCTTGGTAATAGAAACCAAGCACCACGCGTTTTGCCGGTAAATCAACAGTGACTTCACGATCAAGTATATCTTTTACTTTCACGGGATCAGCATTGGCAAAACCTGCACTTAAACCAAGAATAGTGGCAATCGCTAAAGTTGAAAAACGTCTTTTCATAAGAAAAATCTCCTGAGTAAAATTAAACAATTTAAATGATAATAATTATCGCCACGCATAGTAACGAAAACGATTGCTAAATTCAACTCAGGCGTTTAATTATTCTTCATAAGCTTCGTCAGTTAATGTTTTTAAGAATGCCTCTAACGCATTAATCTCTTCATCTGTAAGCGGTTTAGCTTTTAAAACATCAGGATTAATGGTTTGAGCATATTCGACTTTATCCCAAGCTTTCCCTGTTTCAGGATTCACTTTACGATTAGGATTATTGAAACTGTCTTTAAATAGTAAAACGGTTTTTAAATCGCGGAAAACACCGTTATGCATATAAGGCGCAGTGACACCAATGTTACGCAAAGTTGGGACTTTAAATTTACCTTTTTGCTTTTCATCACCTTTCACCATCGGATTATCCAATAGTCCATTATCTACAAAATCTGCAGCTAATTTATTGTGCTTAATTAATTCTTGATTACTTGGTACGCCGATATTGTAATAGCGGTAATTCGTAAAGGTTTCTTTTGCTGAATTCGCTTCACTTGATTGGTGGCAGTTACTACAATTTGTACGTGTTTTATCGAAAAATAGCGCCTTACCTTCGGCTTCAAGTGCGGTCAATTCTGCTTCACCTTTTAAAGCGCGATCATATTTTGAAGAGAATGGCGCAAATAATTCCTGTTTTTCGAACTCGCCAATGGCTTTTTCCATGATGGCATAAATCTTGTCAGTATCTGCCCAAATACTTTCACCATAAAGATCTGTAATTGGCTTGTAATAGGTAGGATCCGCTTTTAATCGTTCAACAATGGCTTTCTTATCCGGCATGCCCATTTCTACTGGGTTTACTGGTGGCCCACCTGCTTGCTCGGCTAAATCTTTTGCTCGCCCATCCCAGAATTGTCCGCCTACATAATCTTTAATTTTTTTATCAAAATGAAAATCCGGAGAGAACATAGCATAAAGCGCCGTATTGGCATTACGATTACCATGAAGATGAGGATTATCCCCTTCTGAGACCATTTGATTTGCGGAATTCTTACGTTGATCCACAAAGGCGGTATCCGGGCTATGGCAGGTTGAACAGCTTTGTGTTTTATTAAAAGAAATAGATTTATCAAAAAATAACACTTCACCGAGTGCTTTATAATCCAATTCTTTTTTCACTGCTTGATCAGCTAATGCATAATTGCTCTGCATCAAAGGTGCAAACAATAAAATAGAAAGCCATTTTTTTTGCATCGTGTTCTCCAAATATTCAATTTATAGATAAAAAATAATCCAACAAAGCTTTGTTGGATTATAAAAGGAAAATAATTTTCTACAAGCCGGTGGCCATCTTAATGCGATCAGCAAACATACCGATGCTCACACCGAAGTAATTTGATTTGTTCCAATCTAAAATCGTGCGGTAGTTATTGGAGACCAAGAATGCACGCCCAACTTCTTTATCTGGGCGAACTAGCCAAAGATCGGCTTGCGAAAGCGCGGCAAGTTTATCTTGTTCTTGTTGGCTGAAACTCGCCAAGGTGATACCTTTAGACTGCCAGTCACTGAGTGAACGCGCTTTGTTCTTCTCAATACCTGAAAGCGATAAATCTAATGGTTGATTTAATGTTACTTCAACGCCCCAAGGCAATTTGTTATCCCAACCTACCGTGTGAAGATAATTGGCAATTGAAGCAAACGCATCAAATTGGTTTGTCCAAATATCCTTTACGCCATCATCATTGCCATCTGCGGCATAATTTAAGAATGCGCTTGGCATAAATTGGGTTTGTCCCATTGCGCCCGCCCAAGAGCCTAACATTCTGTTACGTTGAATATGATCACGTTCTAACATTTTCATCGCATTCACAAATTCTTTACTGAATAAGGCTTCACGTCTGCCATCAAAAGCCAAGGTGGCTAAAGCTGAAAGCACATCATAGCTACCTTGATAATAGCCAAAGCTACTTTCCATACCCCATAAGGCAAGGATATATTCTTGTTGAACGCCATAGCGTTGGCTTGCTTGTTGTAATGGCGCTTGGACTTCCCAATAACGCTCTTCGGCAATATCTACTTTGTTTTGGGTCAGTACTTTATTCAGATAATTGGTTGTACCGTTTGGATTCGGTAACTGTGGTTGATCCGCATTACGCTGACTTCTACCCGCTTGAGCACGATCCAAATCTACAGCCTTTTGCATATATTGAATATTATTTTGTGCATTCAATACTGACAACGAGACGCCTTCAGCCGCCGCTTTGCCTTTTAAGAACTGTACATAATCATTAAAGTTATCTAAAGTTCTTGGTTTGCTATAAACAGCACTACTGCTTACTGACGGAATACTTTTTGTGGATGACGTGGTTGTTGTCGTATTGCTTGAACAACCCACTAATAAAAGTGCGGTCGATAACGCAGTCATTTTTAACATTGAGATTAAATTCATTTCTTTTCCTTTTTTAATTATCAAAATATCGCATTATTTGCGTAAAAATTGGTTATAAACAGCTTTCAATAATGAGGTTGGTAATAAGCGAGAACCTGAACGCAAGGCAAAGGTGAATAGGCCAGAAAATAAGCCTTGAATACCTAAGCGGTGCTTCAATTTAAACAAACGCCATTCTGCCTTGGCTTGGTTTAAACCACGACGACGCCCTACCATACCATTGCCTACGCGGGCATAAACTAAAATATCCGGCAAGTTTGCCACTTTTTGACCTTGTGCCACAAGCTTAATCCACAGGTAATAATCTTCCTGTAAATCTTCATATCCACCACAATTAATAACCGCACTTTTCTGATATGCAACTGTCATGTGATTGAACGGACAACGTTTTTGCGTAAATTTAACAATATCTTGTGCTTCAGTCGGCACGTTACGATATGCCACGATGTCTTGAATATTTTCGCCAAACTCAGCAATCTGCCCACCGAAAATAATCGTATCCGGATGTTGCTCAATAAACGCCACTTGTTTTGCAAAACGTTCTGGCACACAAATATCATCAGTATCCATACGGAATACCCAATCGTGTGAACAATGTTTCAATCCTTCATTGAGCGCTTTACCTAAACCTAAATTTTTTGGCAATTTCACTAAGTTTAAGGGTAATTTTGTTTCGAATTCAGCAACCACGGCTCCCAATTCTGGTGTGACAGCACCATCAAACACTAACACAATCTCATCTGCCGGATGAGTTTGAGCCACTAGACTTTCAAAACATTCTCTTAAATATTGTGGATTTTCCTTAATATATAAGGACATTAAAACTGAAAATTTCATACTTCTCTATCTAAATAAGTTATCTACATAAACCGTTTCAAATTAATTGCCAATTTAGGTGAAATTAAAACCACAAAGGCAATGACTAGCTGCTTAATGCTTTTCGTTAATTTAAAAATCTCAAAATAGTAAAAAGCCGCTTTACGGGATAAATTCATTATATGTGGGTAGGCCAACATATATTGTGCGTTGATGGCAAAATTCTTTTCTTGCTCTGCCGTTTTCACATAATTTTCACGGATATAATCAATCGCTTTTTGCGTATTAGTCGTATCCGTTGATACGCTAGAACGCTTAGTATGGAACGTACAATAAGTTAATGGTTCTGCTACTTTACACGCTTTAAACGTTGGATCTTGCACAAGTTTCAGCAAGAAATCATAGTCTTCCAATGAACGAAGTGCGGTCGATAATCCGCAAATTTTTAAAAACAGCTCTTTTTTCACCCCAATCATCGGCATACCACCGATTTTATTCGCCAGTAAAATTCGCTCTACGCTAATCTCTTGAGGCTCAATCGGGTTGGTCACATAGCTAAAGCCTTCATTCACCATTTCACATTTAGCTGGATGATAAACAAAGTTAACATCAGTATGCTCAGCAATTACATCGGCTAATTTCTGACATTTATCATTTGCAAAACGATCGTCATCATCAAGGAATAACAACCAATCATTATCGGCATTTCTTGCCCCGATATTACGGCTTTCTGCGGCACCTTGATTGGTTTCGTTACGAATCACTTTAACTGCAAATGGATAAGATTGTGTCACTTCAACAGGTTCTTTCGAGCAATCATCCACAATTACCACATCAAAATTATAGGCGGTCTGCTTGGTTAAACTTTCCAATAACGCAGGAATTTCTTCTTTCCGATTATAAGAAGGCACGATGATACTAAACATCTTTCGGCTCCTTTTGTTTAAATAAAATAAGCTGTTTACCGTGAGTGCCAAAAAGCGATAAGAACATCAACATCACGAACATAATGCCAGGAAAAGCAAAGGTATCCGCTTTGATGTTACAAAATGCCAAAATCACAAAGGCAGAAAGAATAAATTTCCAGCTACCATCAAACCAATTTAAGGCGACTTTACGCACAAAATAGAATGTCACGGCAAAACACACTAAAGCATAAGATACGCCACCATAAAGAATCTGACGTAAGAAACCGGAATCCGTATGACCATAATAACGGCCGACTTCCAACTGCCCTGTCATATACATGCCATCGCCATAAATAAACTGTTTAAGCGTTGGCATGAACAGGTGGTTTTTCATCAATGTATCTGTTGACGAACTGACAAATCCTGCACCGTGTAATAAGTTGATCACGGGTTCTAAAGCATGTGCCACATAAGGATTTTCTGGTAAGAAATACGCCAATAACAATACCAAAATAGCAAATGCAATGAGTGATGGAACATAACGCCATTTGAAATACACTAAAATGCTCACAACCGATAACAGAAGGAATGTACGTCCTGAAATTAATCCGATACATAACATTAAAAATACCAAAATACTTGGAAGCGTATTATGTTTAGCGTTGTATGCCAGTAAGAAATGCAACAGCATTAAATAGAATAAACTCAGTTGGAAAAAGGCGGTTGCGGTGATGTTATATAAGCGATATTCCTGCTCTGAACCATAAAAACGTGCAGGTAACACCGCATTGGTCGAAAGCAAGAAATCAATCATAAATGATGCACCGAGTAAGCCAATCACGCCCACAGCAAACTGTACAACCACACCAAGTTGTAAATCACGCACCACGCTCTGTTGACCATTTACATTGGCATAGAAGGCATTATAAAGTCCCACGCCGAAGATAAATAAAATCAGCTCTTTCACATACATGGTGATGACAGAAAAATCTCGCGTACCGTTAACTAAAAGCGGAATCACACTAAATGCAATCAGCCCAATGATAACGGCTAAACTATCCACGGGCACAGTGATACCTTGTGGTTTCTGTTTTTTAAGGTATTGATAAGCCAATACAACCAATGCCGCTAAGCCCGCGACGAATGACATTCGTACGACATGAAACAACCAAGGATCGTAAAGATAAAAAAGATTAAAAAGTGCTGTCATTTTTACATTATTTTCCTAAATTCTTTTTCACAGCTAAGATTTTTTTGAGTGGATATTTAATTAATTTCTTCACTAAATTATTAGATTTTGAACCGCGAATCGACTCCAAATTACTCACTAGTTGTGGATTTTCAATGGCTACAAGCGGACGAACCACATTGTTATTAATCTGGAATTTGGTTTCAAATAATAAGAAATCATCAGCCAGCCAAAACGATTTTTCTTGTTCGAGTTGCTTTAAAAATGCACGTGCCGCTGATTTTTTAATTAGGTATGCCACCGTCCCCGCAAAATAACTTTTATACGGATAAGCCACGGTGACATCACCAATTGTTTGACGTAAAAATGAGAAGGTGGTTGGATAATTAATTTCCAATTCCACATCATCAAATTCCGCAATTTTTGATTGCCCGATTAATACGATATCTGCATCACATTTTTCGGTTAAAAGTGCGGTTGTGTTTGGCGATAAATTAGCATTAAATAACGCATCATCTTCACAGACTAACGCATAGTCATTTTCCGTCACATTTTGATCTTCCACGATCTGGCGATAAACCGCTAAATGGCTTAATGTACAACCAATTTCGCCTTTTGTGACGTTGCGTCCATAATGCTGTTCAAACTTCGTTGGATTGAACACTTCTGCCAATTCATCCCACTCTTTTTGCATGGTATTAATGGCTGAAAATACAACGAAATCTGCTGTATCCGGTTGAGCAAAAAACAGCTCTCGACGCTGAACATCTTTATCTAGTGAAATCAAATATTTATTCATAATTATCTCAAATTTGGTTTTTGCAGTATTTTGATTACAACAAACGGAAATAGTTGCAAATTATACTAAAGAAATAGTCCAATGGCATGGCTTTTAGCACAACTTTAAAAGCCTTAAAAAAATAACCGCACTTTAAATGCTTAAAGCGCGGTCTATTTTAAATGGATTAGTACGTTATTTCTTTCAATTAAAAAATTGCAGTCGCTAAACCTACTACAACACTTAAAGAAAGCACTACAGCTAACATTGCATAACCAAAATCACTCATTTAAATTTCCCACTTGTTTAGTTAAAGATAACCTATTCTAACAATAAAGCTCGTTTTTTCAAAAATTTTTTATAATTTACTTAACCTATTTGGTGACAGTCTTTATAATGGGAAAAATTCTCTAGAGGCAAAATTATGGCAACAATTAAAGATGTCGCAAAAATGGCTGGTGTTTCCACCACCACTGTTTCACACGTAATTAATAAAACCCGTTTTGTAGCAAAAGAAACCGAAGAGTCGGTGATGCAAGCCATTAAAAGCTTGAAATACTCACCAAGTGCTGTTGCTCGGAGTTTGAAAGTCAACACGACAAAATCCATTGGGATGATTGTGACCACCAGTGAGTCCCCTTATTTTGCTGAAATCATTCATGCTGTTGAAGATCATTGTTATCGTCAAGGCTATTCACTTTTTTTGTGTAATACACAAAATGATCCTGAAAAAATTAAAAACCACGTCGAAATGCTTACCAAAAAACGCGTAGATGGTTTATTGGTAATGTGTTCTGAATACACACAACATTCACTCGATGTACTTTCTAGTTTCTCGTCTGTTCCAATGGTGGTAATGGATTGGGGGCCAAATACAGACACAGATATCATTGAAGACAACAGTTTTACCGGCGGTTATATTGCGACTAAGCACTTAATTGATTGTGGTCATAAAGAGATCGGTCTTATTGCAGGTGAATTAGATAAAACGACGGCAAAAACCCGTTACGAAGGCTTTGTAAAAGCCATGAATGAAGCCAATCTACCAATCCATGAAAATTGGATCATGGAAGGCTTCTTTGAGCCTGAAGATGGTTATGAGTGCATGAACAAGATCCTTTCACAAGACAGCCTACCTACTGCTGTATTCTGTTGTAATGATGTGATGGCATTAGGGGCAATTTCTGCCATTACGGAAAAAGGCTTGCGTGTGCCTGATGATATCTCGATTATCGGCTATGATAATATTCACTCATCGCGTTTCTATGCACCACCACTCACCACGATTCACCAATCGAAGTCTCGTTTAGGTGCACAGGCAGTGAATCTCTTATTTGAACGTATTGCGAATAAAGATAACGACAATCACGAAAAACACCGCATTGCGATCCATCCTGAACTCGTTATTCGAAAATCAGTTCGCAACCTTAAATAAACATTAAACTTTTTGACCGCACTTTGAATTTTATCTAAAAAAGTGCGGTCATTTTTTTACTTATTTTAGCCTTTTTTGATTTAATACAAGTTTTTGACGTATAGCATTTGATCCCGATACATATTTTTGGTTATATCTCTCCTGGTTTTATTTTTTCTTTATCGGAGTTCATATGACTGATGAGTATCGCACTCTCCGCCATAATATTAATATGTTAGGGCGTTTTCTTGGAGAAACCATCAATGATGCGCAAGGCGAAGACATTCTCACTTTAATTGAAAATGTTCGTCAATTGTCCAAACAATCTCGAGCGGGCGATAGCCAAGCGCGTAAAACATTGTTGGATACCCTATCTACCATTTCTAACGAAAACATTATTCCCGTTGCGCGTGCATTCAGCCATTTTCTTAACTTAACGAATATTGCTGAACAATACCAAACGGTCTCTCGTCAACATAAAGATTTACAATCTTCTAATCGTTCATTAAGTGCTTTATTCCAACGCTTAAAAGCATTAAATGTTTCAAAAGAAAAAGTTTACAAAACCGTTGAAAACTTGCTCATTGAGCTAGTATTAACCGCACACCCAACCGAAACCACACGACGTTCGTTAATCCACAAACACGTTGAGATCAATAAATGCTTAAGCAAATTAGAGCACGATGATTTGACGCCTAAAGAACGCGGTATTATTGAACGATTGCTACTTCGTTTAATTGCTGAAGCTTGGCATACCAATGAAATCCGTACTGTTCGCCCTACGCCATTCGATGAAGCAAAATGGGGCTACGCCATGATTGAAAACAGCCTATGGCAAGGGGTGCCGGAATTCTCACGTCAATTAAATGAACATGCTCGTGAATTTTTGGGGTACGATTTACCAGTGGGCTTACGTCCTGTCCGAATTTCTTCTTGGATGGGTGGTGACCGTGATGGCAACCCATTTGTTACTTCAAAAATTACTCAACAAGTACTCTATTTTGCTCGTTGGAAAGCAGCGGATTTATTCTTAAATGACATTAAATCTCTTGCTGATGAATTATCCATGGTGAAATGCACACCTGAATTTACCGAAAAATATGGTGAACATTTAGAGCCTTATCGTTTTGTAGTTAAAGCGCTTCGTGCAAAACTTATCGTCACTCTTGACTACTTTGATGATTGTCTAGCAAATCGTCCGCCACGCGTAAGCCAAGCCGATATCATCATGGAAGATAATCAACTTTGGGAACCACTTTATGACTGCTATCAATCATTAATGGCATGTGGTATGCGTATTATCGCTAATGGTTCCTTACTGGATATTTTGCACCGCATTCGCTGTTTTGGGGTTACCCTTTCACAAATAGATATCCGTCAAGAAAGCACTCGCCATACCGATGCTATTGCTGAAATTACCCGTTATCTTGGCATAGGCGATTATGCACAATGGAGCGAAGCTGAAAAACAATCTTTCTTGGTGCGTGAATTGAATTCTCGTCGTCCATTAATCCCTACCCATTGGGAACCCTCTGCTGAAACCCAAGAAATTTTAGAGACTTGCAAAGTCATTGCCCAACAAAAACAAGGCGTAATTGCTTGCTATATTATTTCCATGGCAAGAAGTGCCTCTGATGTGCTTGCCGTGCATTTATTATTAAAAGAAGCGGGCGTGCCTTATCACATTCCTGTCGTGCCACTCTTTGAAACCTTAGATGACTTGGATGCCTCTGAAGGTGTCATGCGTCAATTGTTTAATATTGGTTGGTATCGTGGCGTGATTAATAATCATCAAATGGTGATGATTGGTTATTCTGACTCTGCTAAAGATGCGGGAATGATGGCAGCTTCATGGGCACAATATCGTGCACAAGAAGCATTAGTCAATTTAACCGAAGAACTGGGTATTGAACTCACTTTATTCCATGGTCGTGGTGGTACGATTGGGCGAGGTGGTGCACCTGCACATGCGGCATTACTTTCTCAACCACCGCGCTCACTTAAAAATGGTTTACGTGTGACTGAACAAGGGGAAATGATCCGATTTAAACTTGGTTTACCCGAAGTCGCAGTTGAAACCTTTGATCTTTACGCCAGTGCAATTTTGGAAGCAAACTTACTTCCACCGCCAGAACCTAAAGCAGAATGGCGTACCGTCATGGATGAGCTTTCCGCTACTTCATGCGATATTTACCGTAGTGTTGTTCGTGGTGATAAAGACTTCGTGCCTTATTTCCGCAGTGCCACACCGGAACAAGAACTGTCTAAACTGCCACTTGGCTCTCGCCCTGCAAAACGTAATCCAAATGGTGGCGTGGAAAGCTTGCGTGCCATTCCATGGATTTTTGCTTGGATGCAAAACCGCTTAATGCTACCAGCATGGCTGGGTGCGGGTGCGGCAATTCAAAAAATTGTAGATGAAGGCAAAGGTCATATTATTGAAGAAATGTGTAAAGCGTGGCCATTCTTCTCTACTCGTGTGGGTATGTTAGAAATGGTGTTCAGTAAAACTGATACTTGGCTTTCTGAACAATATGATCATAACTTAGTGAAAAAAGAGCTTTGGTACTTAGGTGAAAATCTGCGTAATCAACTCAATGCGGATATTAAAACCGTGCTTTCGCTTTCTCACAAAGATGAATTAATGGCGGACTTGCCGTGGATCGCCGATTCTATTGCGTTACGTAATGTTTATACGGATCCACTCAATCTACTTCAAGTGGAATTGCTCCGTCGTTTCCGTGAATCGCCTGAAAACCCAAGCCCTGATGTGGAGCAAGCCTTGATGATTACCATCACTGGTATTGCAGCTGGTATGCGAAATACCGGCTAGTTACGGCAACTAAAAATAAGTGCGGTCAAAAATAATGATAAATTTGACCGCACTTTTTGTTTTCTATTTCTTGCGGTATCATACGCACAATTTACTTGATAAAGGAAAACCCAATGACAACTGATATCCAAAAACTCGATCCCGATGCAGCGATTGATCTTGCTTATGATATTTTCTTAGAGATGGCAGGCGAAAATCTCGATCCCGCTGATATTATGCTATTCAATCTGCAATTTGAAGATCGTGGAGCAGTCGAGTTTGTCGAAACAGCAGACGATTGGGAACAAGAAATTGGGGTGTTAATCGATCCTGACGCTTTTGCTGAAGTTTGGGTAGGGTTAGTGAATGAGAAAGATGAAATGGATGATGTGTTTGCAAAATTCTTAATTTCACACCGAGAAGAAGATCGTGAATTCCACGTTATTTGGAAAAAATAATCACTCTTCTCTCTATATCAATTGACAAACTAAAACCGGTTTAATTTTAAATTAAACCGGTTTTTGCTTAACAAATTCGTGGTAAAGGTTCGTTGCGTGGTAAGTCTAATAAACGACTTTGACCGAAAAGACCAACTGCACGAACTTTGCCATCAGTCGTCACTTCACCGATTACGGCCGCATTTTCACCTAATGGATGGCGACGAAGTGCGGTCAGAATTTCAGCTTTTTTTGCTTTATCCGCAACAATCACCAATTTGCCTTCATTAGCAAAATTTAATGCATCCAAACCGAGTAATTCGCAAATACCACGTACTTCCTGACGAATTGGTAATACCGTTTCATCAATTTGTACCCCTACTTTCTGTGCCTGTGCAAATTCATGGAGTACCGCATTCACACCACCACGGGTCGCATCGCGCACGGCTTTCACCCCTTCAATCGGACGAATGCAATCAATGAGCGGTGCAAGCACAGCGCAATCACTGCGTAAGTCCGTTTGAATACCAAGATTTTCGCGTAAATTCAAAATGGTTGCACCATGATCACCTAAAGTACCACTCACAATAATCTGATCACCTGGCTGAATGCGATGCACACCCCAGTCGAGTCCGTTTGGAATCACACCAATACCGGCTGTATTGATAAACACTTTATCTATCGCGCCTTTTTGTACTACTTTGGTATCACCTGTTACCACTTGAATACCGGCTGACTGACAGGCTTTTGCCATAGACTGGATCAATTTTTTTAAGGTTTCTAGTGGTAAGCCTTCTTCTAAAATAAATCCACAAGACAAATATTTTGGTACGGCACCGCATACGGCAACATCGTTAGCTGTGCCACAAACGGCGAGTTTACCAATATCTCCACCAGGAAAAAAAATCGGATCAATCACAAAACTATCGGTAGAAAATGACAATGTTCCACCTAAAGCATTTAACTCTTGTAAAGCAATACGAGCCTGATCTTCGCCTTGTGAAAGTATCGGGTTATCAAATGCCTCGACAAAATAATCGCGGATCAACTCTTGCATTGTGGCACCACCATTTCCGTGTGCCATTGTAATAAAATCAGTCATTGTTTTATTCCCGTCTATATTGATAATAGGCCGCACATGCCCCTTCGGAAGACACCATCAAGGCACCATAGGCATTGTCAGGATTACATTTTTTAGCAAATAATGGACAATCAGCAGGTTTACATTTTCCGATGAGTACATCGCCGCAGCGAGAATCTGGATCATCAGCAACTTGA
The DNA here is from genome assembly GCF_001810545.1 of Haemophilus sp. HMSC066D02. Lineage (NCBI taxonomy): Bacteria > Pseudomonadati > Pseudomonadota > Gammaproteobacteria > Pasteurellales > Pasteurellaceae > Haemophilus > Haemophilus sp. HMSC066D02. Next base: position 34,962 of record NZ_KV801813.1, read on the forward strand.
TGTGGCTGACAAGCAAAATGCGCTTCCGCATCAAAGCATTTATAATCATCTGTCAGTTCTACGCCAGATTCTGCAATTTCGCCTAATCCACGCCATTCGCTGCTGGCTTTCAAGCGGAACACTTCACTGATTGCCTGTTGTGCTAACTCATTACCATGTTGGTGTACGATACGTTTATACTGATTTTCCACTTCACAGCGTTTTTCAACAATCTGTGTCACCAACATTAAAATTGCTTGTAGAATATCTAAAGGCTCAAAACCAGTGATCACAAAAGGTTTGTGGTAGGTATCACACAATTCCTGATAAGGTTCAGAACCAATCACCATGCTTACATGACCTGGTGCAAGAAAGCCGTCAATTTTGACTTGTCCTTGTGACAATAAGCTGTGTAATGTCGGAATGATGGTAATATTTTGGCATACCACAAAAAAGTTTTTTACCTGCTGTTTTTTCGCTTGTTGCAAGGTAATTGCGGCACTTGGCATGGTTGTTTCAAAACCAAGTGAAAAGAATACCACTTTTTTATCAGGATTATTTGATGCGATATTCAACGCATCAAGCGGCGAATAAACGATACGAACATCCGCGCCCTGTGCTTTAGCTTCCAATAACGAGCCTAGACGTCCGCGTACTCGCATGGCATCACCGAAAGTACAGAAAATCACTTCTGGACGACGAGCAATCTCAATACATACATCAATTCGCCCCATCGGTAATACACACACTGGACAACCTGGACCGTGAATAAATTCAATACTTTTCGGTAATAAACGATCAAGCCCAAATTTAAAAATGGTATGAGTATGTCCGCCGCAGACCTCCATTAGATATAACGGATTTTCTGGCGTAAAGTGCGGTTGGTTTTCCATTATTTTTTGTAGTCGCTGCAACAGACTTTTAGCCAGTTCAGGATCACGAAATTCATCAACAAACTGCATTTGATGCTCCTATCGTTCTTGCGCTTTTAACCAGTCTAGCCACTGCTGTAATCCTTCTCCACTTTGAGAAGATAACTGGATAACCTCAATTGTCGGATTCACTTGTTTCGCATAAGCAATACATTTTTCTACATCGAAATTCAAGTAAGGCAGTAAATCCACTTTATTTAAAATCATTAATTTAGAAGCCGCAAACATATGCGGATATTTCAGCGGTTTATCTTCACCTTCTGTCACAGATAAGATCACCACTTTAGCATGCTCACCTAGATCAAATTCTGACGGACAAACTAGGTTTCCGACATTTTCAATAAACATCAGACTATTTTCCTGTGGCTGCAATTTCACCAATGCATTACCAATCATTTGTGCATCTAAGTGACAACCTTTTCCTGTATTAACTTGAATCGCCGGCACACCGGTTTGGCGAACACGATCCGCATCGTTTTCTGTTTGTTGATCGCCCTCGATCACATAACAAGGATAGTCATTTTTTAATGCATTTAATGTGGTCGTCAACAAAGTTGTTTTGCCTGAACCTGGACTTGAAACAAGATTAAGTGCCAAAATGTGTTGATTGGCGAAAAAGCGACGATTCATATCGGCTAATTGATTGTTTGCGCCGAGAATATCTTGTTCTACTTTCAGTAATCGTTGCTGAGTTTCATCTTGTTGTGGAGAGTCTGGCATGCGGAAGGAGGAGTAAGAAAAATTAGGTAGTTTTGTTGCATGTTGCGCATTGGAATCATTATGAACATGCGGTAATTCTCCGATTCTGACTTGGTCTGGATGGCCACAGCCACAGGTTGTACACATAAGTCACCTCAATAATGTTTCGTTTATTCTGTAAATACTTAGAATCTATGATAATTCACATGCGTTAGAATACCATATTCTCTATCTTAAATATATTCTTTGAAGAGAGATAAATACATACTATCAAGTAGTTAGCGTATTTTATATTCAAAAGATCTGGTTAAATTTGCTAATTTAGACGTCTTGCTATTTTACGGCAATTTCTTTCACTCTAAATTCGGTGCCACTTCGACGTTGTAAACATGCACTGTGACAATGTGGACAGCAATCTTGATAGGCTTCAATCTCAACTTCCTTTTGACATTGCCAGCACCATGCAATCGCAGGTAAATGAATAAAATGTAACTGACAGTTTTCAGCAACGGTATCTTTGCGCATAATTTCAAAGCAAAATTCTACCGCACTTTGCTCGACACAAGACAGTGCCCCAATTTCTAGCCAAATATCTGTCACTTCATGGATTTCATGCTTTTTCTGTTGTTGATCAATAATTTCCATAATATTCTGACAGAGAGACATCTCATGCATGATTTTCTCCTTAAAATAAAAAAGCAGTCTGTTCCAATTCTACTCTTTTTTGATGGTTATTTTCAGCATTTCTGTGTTTCGTTGCTTGATATTTAAACGTTGTTTGAAAAATTTTTACTGCCGCTCGCACAATGCATTATTTTAACGGTACAAAATTAATGCCGCTATGCTGCAATAAAGTATTAATTAAATCATTGTTTTGCTCAAACTGACTACATTTACCTTTGAGCTGAATTAAACGAATTCTTAAGTGAGCTAATTCATGGATACGTTTTGATACTTCTCGAATATGTCGGTCTAACAGCTCATTGATTTCTCTTTCCTGCTCTTGCGTGGCACATTGCGGATTGAGCAACATTTTGATTTCTTTTAGTGAAATATCCAAACTACGGCAATAACAAATAAAAGAAAGTTGTTTCAAATGCTCTTCCGTATAAACGCGAAAATTACCGCTCGTTCGCTTTGCAGGTTCAATTAATCCTTGCTTTTCATAGAAACGTACGGCTTCCACCGTACAGCCAACGATATTGGCTAGTTGACCAATTTTCATTTTTTTAAAATTACACTTGACTCTGAAGTTACTTCATATTTTATACTTTATCACAGTGTTCACATGTTAGAAAAGGAGAACTTCCATGAAAAAAACAGCATTACTTATCACTGCACTATTCGGTGCCTCACTCGCTAATGCGCATAATGTTTGGTTGGAGCCTGTTAAGGATGTAAAAGGGCAATATGTGGTTAAATTTGGTCATGAGGAAACTGAAACCTATTCTCAAAGCAAATTAAAAGCGGTGCGTCTACTTGATGCGAAAGGTCAATTACAAAATGCCACAGTGAACTTTAAAGAAGGCGAAGCACACTTTGCTGCACCTGATGCTGCCATCGCATTTATTCGCTTTGATAATGGTGTTTGGTCAAAATTACCAAGCGGTAAATATGTCGAAAAGACCAAACAGCAAGCACCTGATGCTGTGCTTAGTGTTAATCCAGTCAAATTCGGCAAAGCGATTTTACACTGGGATGCGCAAGCAAATAAATCACACAACATGGATTATGAATTGATCCCACAAAGTGAACCGAAAGCGGGACAACCACTCGATATTCTCGTGTTAGTAAAAGGTAAACCTGTGCAAGGCATCAAAGTGGGTTTAGGCGAAGATCACCCATTCAACTTAACCAATGAAAAAGGTATCGCACAATTCACCCCTAAAGCGGGTTATAACAAAGTTTGGGCAGAATTTGACGAGCCGGTTAAAGACAATCCTGACTATAATAAACGTAGTGTTGAATATATGCTGACTTTTGATGTGAAATAATGAAAAGAGTTGTATTTTTAACCGCACTTTTCACCTGGCTGTGCGCACCATCAGCATTGGCTCATAGTTTGCATGTTTTTGCACAATATGATGGACGCACAGTCTCTGGCAAAGCCTATTATTCCGATATGACTCCTGCAGCAGAAACTTATATGGAAATTTTGCAAGCAGGCCAGGACTCCCCTCTATTGGAAGGCAAAACAGATCGCGATGGGCAATTTGCCTATCCGATCAATCCCCCTGCCGAAGGTGCCATTAAAGTAGTGATAGAAGGTGAAGAAGGACATAAAGCCTCAATTGTTGCCAACAGAGTATCCGCGCAAACCACAAATAATAGCGACAATTCGTTGATGCTGGTTCGCGAAGATATCTCTAAATTGAAAGACAAAATTTACCTGCACGACATTATTGGTGGTATTGGTTATATTGTTGGTATTTTTGGCTTATGGGCATTAGTTCGAGCATCAAAAATGACGCGTACATCACAATCTAAGGAAAGATAATATGCATTTATCGGAAGGTGTACTGCATACGCCAGTATTGCTTGGGGGAGCGGCTGTCGCATTAGTCTGCGTAATGATTGGTCTTAAACGACTCAATTCGCAGCAATTGCCGCTAACGGCATTGTTTGCCGCTGCCTTTTTTGTTGCGGGTACCATTCATGTACCGGTTGGTATTGGCAGCGTGCATCTCATCTTAAACGGCATGGCCGGTCTGTTTCTCGGCTGGGCTGTTTTCCCTGCATTTTTAATCGCATTGGTATTACAAGCCCTACTCTTTTCCTTCGGGGGATTTGCTGTATTAGGTGTCAATTTATGCGTAATGGCATTACCTGCCCTTCTCGTACATTGGCTATTTGCAAAAAGACTTGAAAATGACAATTCCCGTCGCACTCAAATTACTGCAGGAATTGGAGCTGGCGTGATCGGCGTTGGCGGTTCAGCCTTGCTCGCTTCTTTAGTCTTGGCTCTAGATGGCGGTAAAGCCTATAGCGATCTGATCATGCTACTGGTGATATCACATATTCCCGTGTTTATTATCGACAGTATCGTCAGCGTCGGGGTAGTCTTATTGTTAAACAAAATGTATCCAACAGCGCTCAGTGTGGTGAAATGAATTTTCTTACTTTTTTTCAACCGCACTTGCGATTAATTTATGTGTTTTTGTGTGGACTTATCGTCAGCACAATGACACATATTTCAACGCTTGTTATCCTTAATCTGGTTGTATTCGGCGGATTACTTATTGCGCTAATTCACTATCAAAAATCCCTTGCCGGTTATTTCAAATATTGGCTGAAACTAAATCTCTTTACACTACTCGTTTGGTTAACCTTAAGCTGGAAAATCACCGAGCAAGGTTTAGTATTAAATCCAATGGGCATTCAGCTCGCGCTACTCATCACGCTACGTTTCAATTTAATTTTAAGTTTAACTCGCCTCTTGTTAATTGATATGAACGAGAGCCTTTTATTGCAAGCGCTGTGTCGTTTACCATTGCCTGAAAAACTACTTCACCTATTTGTTCTGACCGTGCGTTATATTTCTGTACTTGGTGATGTACATAAAAAAATGGATATGGCGATGCGCGCGCGCGGATACCAGCCAAAACTTAACGGCAGAACCTTATTCATTGCATCACAACGTGTGGCATTATTATTAATTCATGCGCTCGTTAAAGCAGAAAAAACAGAAATGGCGCTAAAAGCACGTGGCTTTCAACTGCATGATGTGAAAAAAACACAGGATAAACCTTGATGAACGTCCTCGAAGTCAAACTATTACAAATCATGCGCGACCAACGCGTGATTATTAATAACCTTTCTTTTGAACTCCCTGAAGGTCATCGTCTTTTTTTACAAGGCGATATCGGGTGTGGAAAATCGACGCTATTACATAGCCTATTAGGATTCATCCCTTATCAACAAGGGGAAATTCGCTGGTTTGATAACACCTGCCGTCAAGAAAAAGATTTTGTACCGTTACGTGGAAAGATTGGTATCTGTTTCCAACATGCAGGCGATCAACTTTTCGGTCCAACCGTACTTGATGATGTGGCCTTTGGTCCACTTAATCAAGGATTGAACAGAGATGAAGCCTATCAAATTGCCTTACAACAACTGGAACGTCTGAATATTGTTGGATTAAAAGATCGTTCTGTGAATACCCTATCTGGTGGAGAACAGAACTTTACAGCACTGGCTGGCGTGCTAGCGATGCAACCCAAAGTATTATTACTTGATGAACCAACCAATGGACTGGATGTAAAAAATATTGCCAAACTGACCGCACTTTTACGCGAATTACAGTTGCCGATGCTTATTGCCTCGCATGATTTACGCTTTAGTGAAACACTTGCGGATTCCTGTTTATCTTTAGCTACGGATAACGATAGCTAAATGCGTTCATAATGCGTAAGGAAATAATTCAATAAAAAACGGGCGAACCATTTAAGTTCGCCCGTCATTCATTAATGACACTAATTAAGCCACAAGTGCGGTTTCTTTTAAGCGATTTTTTAATTTCGCGTATTCAGTTACCACATAGCGTTCAGCCCAGGCTTGGTCTTCGATTTTCTCAATACGAACCGCACTGTATTTATATTCTGGTGTTCTAGAACCCGGATTCAAATGTTCAGCGGTTAATTCGTTACATTTACCGATCCACCATTGATAGGTCATATAACAAGCGCCTTTGTTGGTACGAGTGCTGACATCCGCGCGAGAAATAACTTTACCACGTGATGAGGCAATCCAAACCAAGTCGTTGTTTTTAATGCCCAACTCTTTAGCATCCTGATCGTTCATTTGTACGAATCCCGGCTCATCCGCAAGTGCAGCAAGAGCTCGGCAGTTACCTGTCATTGAACGGCAAGAATAGTGACCAACTTCACGAACTGTAGAAAGTATCAATGGGAATTCTTCAGAGAGATCCTCCATTGGTGGTTCCCAGTCGCAAGCAAAGAACTCAGCTTTGCCGTTCGGACGGTCGAAGATTTGGCCTTTATACAAGTATGTTGTACCTTGATCTTCAGGGCCTTCGTCAGTACATGGCCATTGGATATAGCCCATGCCTTCCATTTTTTCGTAGGTTGCCCCTTTGTAAATTGGGCAAAGTGAACGAAGTTCATCCCAAATTTCTTTGGTATTGTTATAGTGCATTGGGTAGCCCATTGCTGTAGCAAGTTCGCTAATGATCACCCAGTCATCCTTGACATCGCCTGTCGGTTCAACGGCTTTATAGAAACGTTGGAAACCACGATCAGCGGCACTATACACACCTTCATGCTCAGCACAAGAAGTGGCTGGCAATAAAATATCTGCTTCTGCGGCTGTTTGAGTCATAAAGATATCTTGAACGATAAGAAGCTCAACTTTCTCGAAGGCTTTTTTAACAGCATTAATATCAGGCTCAGTTTGTAGTGTATCTTCACCCATGATATAGAATGCTTTAATTTTATCTTCCATGATCGCTTCAGGGACTTCACTCAACGGCACACCTGGTTTGGTTGGAATAGATGGCACGCCCCAAGCTTTCGCAAATTTTGCGTTAGTTTCTGGGTCAGCAAAACTTTGATAGCCTGGTAATGTGTTGAATAACGCACCCATATCGCATGCACCCTGTACGTTGTTTTGACCACGTACTGGGTTCACCCCAACATTTGGTTTACCTAAGTTACCGGTAAGCATTGCCAAGCTTGCTAATGCACGTACGGTTTCTACACCTTGACGGAATTGACAAACGCCCATACCCCATAAGATAGTAGCTGTTTCCGCTTTTGCATAAGTGCGGGCAATTTCACGCAACATTTCAGGTTCAATACCGGTGATATGTTGTGTGGATTCCGGTGTATAAGCTTTCACGGTTTCATAGAACGCATCGAAGTTTTCGGTGTGTTCATCAATAAATTTTTGATCTTGTAACCCTTCTTCTAAAATCACATTCATCATCGCATTCAAGAATGCTACGTTAGACCCGTTAGCAAGCGGCGCATAAATATCCGCAATACGGGCTGTTTCGATTTTACGAGGGTCACAAACAATAACTTTCGCCCCTTTTGCTTTGGCGTGGTTAATCCGACGCGCCACAATAGGGTGTGAAGTGGAGGCATTATAGCCAAAAATGAATACGCATTTGGTATCTTCAATCTCAACAATTGAGTTGGACATTGCGCCGTTACCGACCGATTTGAGCAGACCTGTTACAGAAGGGCCGTGTCACACGCGCGCACAACAGTCAATGTTGTTATTTCCTAATACCGCACGGGCGAATTTTTGCATAACGAAGTTCACTTCATTACCTGGTCCACGGGAAGAGCCCGTTACCATAATAGATTCGTTACCGTACTTTTCTTTGATTTCACTGAGACGTCTTGCTGTGTAAGAAATCGCTTCTTCCCAGCTCACTGGTGTGAATGGTTCGCCACGTTTGTAGCGGATCATCGGTTGAGTTAGGCGAGGAGTCAGGATTTTTGTGTCATGCACAAAATCCCAGCCATAATATCCTTTTAGGCATAACTCCCCTTCGTTTGTCTTGCCGTTTGCACCTTCAGCTCCCACAATTTTGTTGTTTTCCACCAAAAGATGGATTTTACAACCTGAGGCACAATACGGACATACGGTAATTACTTTTTTAATAGCCATAGTAACGTCCTTATTTTAGTACAACACGAGGTTAGAGATAGAATTAGAATAATTAATTCTGGGTATATATTACACCCAAAATCAGCTTATAGTCTTACAAAAAACATGGATTTATTGATATAAAACATGTTTTCGTAATATTTTTAAAATATGTTTAGAAAATCACCCTCACTTTTTTACAAAACAGGAATCTCTTCAAGCGATCTTCCCTCTTTTAAAAAATCATACATAAATTGCACAGACTCTTTTACGCTTTCTGTCATCGGAAAACCAAAGGAAACCAGATCGGGTTGGAGTCCAACAAAAACGATTTGTTTAATATCCTGTTCCAGTTGTTCAATGAGGTAATTGAGCGGCATATTATGCGTACTCATGAAAAACATTTCCGCAATGCTTTCTTTCTCAATGATTCGGATTTTGCCTGGTGCTAATTCCATATCAGCCGCATCAAAAATTAAAAGCAAATCGGGTTTCATGTCTCGCACAATATGTGCAACATTTTCTGGTGCCGAGCCGCCGTCAAGTGCGGTCCAATTTGGCAATGGATTTTCACTCAATAGCTGATAGAGATAAGGGCCTGCACCGTCATCCCCCATCATACTGTTGCCAACGGTTAAGATCACATTATTCGTCACGACGTTTCACCATAATATACATCACAGGTTCACGCTGAATCGATGCTAACGTATTCATTAGAATTTCGACCCACTCTTGATGTTCTGGAGTGAAATTAGCTTTATTTTCATCCATCGCTCTCGCCAATAAATTGACATGGCTGGAATCAATCACTATTTCACCGAATCGCATTAAGCCGGCAAATTTACGTTTAGCATCCCCTTCAGGAAAGCTATCTACAAAACGTTGATAAGCATCGTAGTCACAAACCAGTAATTTTTTAAAACAATCAATTACGCCAACATGGTGACCAATCGCCAAAGAGTAATACATCACCTGTTTTGCTTGCTCTGGCACCTGTTCATCGTTTTCGACGAAACGTTCGTTTAATAAATAGAAAAAGACTTTCGTTGTCATAACATTCCCATTTTTATAGGGGCAATCACTTGCCCCATAATTAATTATCCCGAAAACGGCAGACTAATCGCATGTAAACGATTGACGATTTCGCTTAAACGCGGATCGGCTTCGCGTTCTAGGTATTCACCTAAACGTACACCAAATGGCACTTTGTCATTTTCTGTCATCATTGCCATAAATTGGTTAGCGATGTTGCTACCTTGACGATAACCGGCTAGACGACGAGCTTCTCGTTCAAGACTAATACGTAAATCCAACGGAATGGTTGGAAAACGCAATTTAGCTTCCGCGTTAGGATCCGCTTTTTCTTGTTTGCCTTTGAGCTTTTGATCAAGCAAACCAAGTGCTACCGCGAATCCATAAATGGTCGCTGCAGGGGTTGGTGGACAGCCAGGGATATACACATCAATTGGCACAATTTGATCACTACCGCCCCAAACACAATAGAGATCGTGGAAAATACCACCGCCACAACCGCAAGCACCGTAAGAAATACAGATTTTTGGATCTGGTGCAGCTTGGTAAGCACGCATTGCTGGCGTACGCATCGCACGGGTAACCGCACCAGTGAACAATAAAATGTCCGCATGACGAGGTGAAGCTACCACTTTAATACCAAAACGTTCCGCATCGAATGTTGGCGTAATGGTACTGAATATTTCGATTTCACACCCATTACAACCGCCGCAGTCCACACGATAAACGTAAGCTGAACGTTGAATATCTTTCAGCAACGTTTGTTTCATTTTGGCAATATTTTCATCAATACTAAACGGTGTTGATATGCCATTGACCGGCATTGGAATTTGTGTGTTCATCGTCTTTCGCCTCCTGCTAAAACGTTAGGTAAATCAACCGCACTTTGTTCTCGTTGCTCGAGCGCTTTTTTGAAATTCAAGCGAACCGGCTCTTTAAAGTCGATTAATTTCATCCGCATATTGGATTCCATATTCGCGGTTTTTTCTAAGCTGTGCTGACGTTTACAAACCGGACAAGTATGCAACTCCGCCAATTTTTGTTTCACTAATTCAGGTTTATCCAAAGTTTGTTTGAATAAATCAATGGTGTAATTCAATTCTTTATAAGAAATAAACGGTTTACCACATTCCTGACAAGTTACTGTAGCAAAGGTTGTTTCTTGGAAAAGATCCTGTTTATTGGTCACTGAGAGTTCAAAATCTTGTGATAAGCGAATCGCCTTAGTTGGGCAAACTTCTTCACAACGACCACAGAAAATACAACGACCAAGAAATAATGACCAGGTACGGTCGCCTGTCACCGGATCCGTTCTCATGGTCAACGCATTAGCTGGACAAGCAATGGTACAAGCCGCACAGACAATACATTGATCAGAATTGAGTTCCGGTTTTCCTCTAAAATCCTCATCGACTTCATAAGGTTTGAACGGATATTTGGTGGTGACATCACCTGCTTTAAATACCGTTTTTAGTAATTTAAACATATTCCGCCTCCCCTATTTCAATGGTGAATTTTTACGTTCAATACCGTAGCGTTCAATCTCTTTATAATCTACGGTTTTCGCTTTGCGTTTACGCACATCCACCACGGTGACACGGTCGGTACAAGAATAGCAAGGGTCAAGACTACCAATAATAAGTGGTGCATCAGACACTGTATTGCCACGCAACATATAGCGTAATGTTGGCCAGTTAGCATAAGTAGCAGCACGACAACGCCAACGGAAAAGTTTTTGGTTGTCTCCTAGCATTGACCAGTGAATATCTTCGCCACGTGGTGCCTCAGTAATCCCTAAAGCAAAACGTCCAGGGGTATAATTGAAACCTTCTTTTAAGATTTCGCCACTTGGCAAATTGTCCACCATGTAATCGATGATATTCATGGATTCAAACACTTCATTAATCCGCACTTTCACACGAGATAACACGTCACCATTGGCTTCAGTGAAGAGATTGAAAGGAATATCGCCATAACCAGAGAATGGATGTACTTTACGCACATCTCGCGCAAAGCCAGAACCACGAATCATTGGCCCAACCGGGCTAAAGTCACGAGCGATATCTTTTGCCAAGACACCGACACCCACCGTACGTTGTTCCATATTCGGTGTATTTAATAAAATATCAGTCAAGGTTTTGAGTTCTTCACGCATTTCGCCGATAAGTTTGATACATTGCTCACGTTGATGTTTCAACATATCGCGACGCACACCACCGATAAGGTTAATACCATAGGTTTTACGTGCACCGGTTAGCACTTCTGCCAAGGTCATAGATTTCTCACGAACGCGGAAGAATTGCATAAAGCCAGTATCAAAGCCGGTAAAGTGGCTAGATAGACCTAAGTTTAATAAGTGACTATGTAAACGTTCTACTTCTAATAAAATCGCACGAATCCATTCAGCGCGTTTTGGAATTTGAATCCCTAAAGCACTTTCGACGGAATTGGCATAGGCCACACTATGTGTGAAACCACAAATCCCACATACACGGTCAGCCAGGAAGTTAACTTGGTCGTAATCCATGCGAGTTTCTGCTAATTTTTCCATACCACGGTGTACATAGAACAAACGATAATCCGCATCAATGATGTCTTCCCCATCCACGAACAAACGGAAGTGTCCAGGTTCATCGGAAGTGATATGTAACGGACCAAGTGGAACGATACGTGCTTCGCCTTTTTCGTTAATAAATTCGTATGTTTCTGTTGCGGTTGTCGGATCGGGACGTAAACGGTAATCCATGGAGTCTTTACGTAATGGATAAAGATCATCCGGCCAATCATCTGGCAACACTAAGCGGCGTTGGTCAGGTAACCCGACGGCTTTCAAACCATACATATCGAATAATTCACGTTCGCCCCAAACCGCCGCTTTGACTTTTGGTGTCACAGACGGAAATTCTAGGCTCACAGGATCAACTAAAGCTTTAATGGTGATAAAAGTTTTCACTTCCCCTTCCATGGAAAGCACGTAGTACACTGCATAATTGCCATGAATTGAACGCTCATCATTCCCGAATACCAAAGGTAACCAACCTTCATGTTGATAATAAAGGTATTCAACAACATCAGGTAACATATTGGTTTTAATGGTAAGAGTAACCTGATTTGGTGTTGACCACTCCTCATCCAAAATGGTATTTGGAAATTTTGCATTGACTGCTTCAATGTAATTTTTGCCAATCATTTTGGCTGGATCGACTGATGTATTTTTAGTTAATTCCATATATTTATCCCTCCTGTCGATCATTGCGCTAAACTTTGCCAAGGTAAAACTAACATTTCACCAAAAGACACTTGTTCAGATCCGAGTACAATTCCGACCGCACTTTTTAATAACTGCAAAATTGGTTCGGCAATATGAATACCCATAATAAACATGAATAACAGTAAAATTGCCATCGCCACGAGTGAAACTTTGTTCACATCCCCCACTTCAACATTATTCGGTTGTTTGCCTAATACGGTTTTTAATACCATTAAAGACAATCCCGCTAACACGATAGTGAGTAAAATTAAACAGAACACCATTAACCAAGTTTTACCTGCGTAAATACCGGCAACAGCAATACTGAATTCACTGACGAACACGTTAAATGGTGGGATACCACCTAGTGCTAATGCACCACCGGCAAATAACACCGCCGTCATTGGTGCTACACGCCATAAACCACGTACTTGGTTCATATCACGGGTTTTATATTTTAATAATATGTTACCTGAAGCACAGAATAACAAGGTTTTCGCTAAACTATGGTTGATGGTATGTAATAAACCCGCAAATACACCGATTGGGCCACCTAAACCAAAGGCAAAGCTAATTAACCCCATGTTTTCAATACTGGAATATGCCAATAAACGTTTGATGTCGAATTGGACGATAATAAACAACGCCGCCACTAATACAGAGAGTAAACCAAATACCAACAATAAGGTTTGCGGGTATGTAGAACCAACTGCTTTAGAAACTAAGATGTAATAACGCAATACCACCAACATGGCACAATTCAATAATACAGCTGATAGAATCGCACTCACTGGACTTGGCGCCTCACTGTGTGCATCAGACAACCAAGTATGCATTGGAAATAGACCGCATTTAGTACCAAACCCAACCAAAATAAAGGCAAAAGCAAGATACATGAGCATTGGATTCAAACCAGCTGCCTGTTGATTGATTTCTGTCCAGAAAATAGCTTGGCTTGGATCAGCTAAAAGATTTGTTCCATTAGAGAACGTTAAAATCGTGCCATACAATCCAAACGCCACCCCAACTGAACAGATAATAATGTATTTCCATGCAGCCTCAAGAGAGGTTTTTTGTTTGTATGTGCCGACCAAGAATGCAGAACTTAATGTGGTTGCTTCAATGGCTGCCCACATCAAAATCACATTATTGGTGATCACAGAAATAATCATGGTGAAGAAAAACAAATGCAAAAAGCCGTAATAATTGCAGTATGTTTTAAAATCAAGATGCCCTTCACGATATTCCGTACCAATGTAGCCGATAGAATAAATACCGGCTAATGTTCCGACAATAGCGATGAGACCTAAGAAAATAGCAGATAGACTGTCGATGTAAACCCAGTTATTTAATGCACTGATTTCCCCCTGAGTTAGCACGCCATTAATAATTTGTAAGGCAAATGCTAACATCAAAATCAAACCTGTAACATGAAGTGCGGTACAAATTGTCCGTGCTTTTGTCACGCCACAAGCAAAACTGGCAAGTGATATTGCTAAAGGTGCGATTAATAACGCGATTATCCATTGTTCATACATAGCGTTACCCCTTCAAACTCATAAGTTGTTTTGCATCTAATGAATGGAATGTACGGTAAATTTTGTTTACCAACACCACCATTATGATGACGGCAAAAATAGCATCTGTGGCAATTCCGATTTCCACTAACTCAGGTGCTTTATTTGCCAATAAGGCTAATGTGAGATGAGAACCGTTTTCCATCAAACAATAACCGAATACTTGTTTTACGATATTGCGTTGGCTAACAATGCACACTAAACCTAATAAAAAGTGACTTAATGACACTGATAATGCCGGTTTAAGATGTGCAACCAACGATAAATCGATTGGGACAACTACAAAGTAGCACAATGTGACTATCACTGCTGTGATCGGGATCAACCAAGCGACATTTATTCCAGCCGGAGTTTGACTTTCATCAACTTTTTTCATTGCATAGATTAAAATTGCTGGCACCAAAACCACTTTGGTAATAAATGCGCTAATTGACCACATGTAAAGTTCCTGGGCTTGCATTTCATTAGCAAGATAAACAAACAGTAATACCAATACCAATGATTGCAAACTGTAAAATAATGCAGCTTTTTTGGCGGTTCGAACCATAATTACGCAAAGAGAGGTAATAATGAGTAAGCACGCAAGTCCATTTATCATTAACATAGATTCCTCCTTAACCTAACCAGCCAAACCTAACCAATATGCGGCGATAAAACTGGACACCACGGACATCACCATTAATACAACTAATACGAAACGCATAGAGAATGGTATAGGTTGTGCATTGGCAACCGCTTCTGATGGTTTACCGATGACACATTGTCCGAATTTATACAACAACCATACGAATGTCGCGGTAGATTCAACTAAAGCAAGCACCATTAACCAAGTAATCCAGCCATATTCATGGCCTAATTCAAATCCGGCCGCAAATAATGGATATTTACTGAAGAATCCGTTAAACGGTGGTACCCCGGCAATCGCTAATGCTGCTACACCAAATCCAGCCCCTACCACTGGCATTGTACGCATAATGCCTTGTAGTAATGGCATAGAACGGGTTCCTGTTGCATAACTTAACGAACCAGCGACCAAGAAGAACAAGCTTTTCGCGAAAGCATGGTTGAAAATGTAGCTAATCGCTGCCACAAAGGCCAATTTAGAGCCTAATGCAGCAAGAGAAATCCCAATGAAAATATAAGAAAGTTGGGTAATGGTTGAATACGCCAATAAACGTTTTAAGTCAGTTTGTGGCAAGTACATCAAGAAGCCATAAATTAAGGTAATCATCGCCATAATGATGCCGACTTCGCCCACAATATGTGGAATCTCACCTGCAGACATAACTGAACGAGCAAAAATATACACCCCAACTTTAACCATTGATGCGGCGTGCAAATACGCACTCACCGGTGTTGGTGCTTCCATCGCATTCGGTAACCAAATTTGCATTGGTAATTGTGCTGATTTACCCCACGCTGCAAACATCACACCGAATAATACGATGGTTTTCGCACTCGGATCTAAATGTTCTAACGCTGTGATAGAGAAAGTACCTGATTGGCTGAACAAATAGGCTGCAGCAATATATAATCCGATTGCACCAACGTGGGTAATAATCAAGGCTTTCATTGCAGCTGCTTGGGCTTTTGGTGTTTGATAATAACTAATCAATGCCCAAGAACATCCCCCGGTAATTTCGAAGAACAATAATTGTCCTGCTAAAGTTGAGGAATACACCAAGCCCGCCATGGCACCGATAAAAATGAGCAAGAAGGCATAAAAACGAGGCAATCCGTTATGCGGATGCTCACGGTTTTTATCGGTTAAGTAACCACAAGAATATAAGCAGATTAAGAAACCTAAGGCCACAACAGCAAAAGCAATTAATGTACTGACTGCATCAAGCGTTACACCAAAGATCGCGGTTTTATCAAAAGCGACAATGTCATAAGTGACGCTTTGATGGCCATCAGCAAACCATTGCCCAGCAACTAACATGGTTCCTAACGTAGCAAGCGCTGCAAATACAGTGGCAATTTGAGCAAAGTGTTTTTTGTTCAAACCGACAATAAACGCCCCTACAAAAGGTAAAATGATTGTAATCAGAGCTAAACGTTCCATATTTGTCCTCCTTACAACCCTGTGAAGTAAAATACAAACGCCAACACAGAAATGCCGAAGCCGACCACGGTTAAACGTCCTGTTAACATAAAGCGGGTACGAGAAAGTGTGTTTTCAAAGACACAAGCCAATACGAACACCACGAATAATTTCACGAAGAATAAAATACCACCTAAAATGACCGCACTTAAGCTCATCTCTGTCGGGATACCGAAAGGAAGCAACACGCTCACAAAGATAGATGCCACAACCATAGATTTTAAACTTAAGCCGATTTTTAATAAGGCGAGTGCTGGACCAGAATATTCAGTCAATGGACCTTCTTGTAATTCTTGTTCTGCTTCTGCCAAATCAAATGGAATTTTACCCATTTCAATAAATACGGCGAAGAATGCTGCAGCGATAGCAATCACTGTCGCAATTGGATATTGCCAAGTGTTATCGAAAAGTGCATTACCGATAACCGCAAAATTGGTTGAACCAGCAATTAACGCAATGACAAGGAATGCCAACATGAGAATTGGCTCTACCAAGACACCTAATGTGACTTCACGACTTGCCCCTAAACTTGAGAATGTGCTGTTTGAATCCAAACCCGCAATTGAAAAGAAGAAACGGAACAAGGCGAATAAGTAAATCACGGTGATTAAATCACTGCCTGCGCCAAACGGTGCAACACGAGTAAATAAAGGTAAGCTCATGGCAACTACCATCACAGTGCTAATTAGCACATAAGGCATCACTTTAGAAACCCAACCCGCATTGTCAGGCCAAATATTTTGACGTTTCATTAATTTCGCAATGTCGCGATAATCTTGTAACACGCCTGGACCGCGACGAGATTGAATGCGAGCACGGATCATACGTGAAATACCGGAAAATAACGGTGCAAGAGCAAGTAAAATCAAGGCTTGCACAATGGCAAAAACAAACATTCCGGCAGATGTTGCAATTTCTGAAGGTAACGTAATCATCTTCAACCTCCTACATCAACGCAATGGAAAGTAGTATTGCCACCAAGGCAATCACGAAGTACACGCAGTACAAACGGAAGTCACCTTGTTGCAACCATTGAATTTTAGTTCCTAACCAAGGAATAAAACGAGCGATCGGCATGGTCACTTTTTCTTCCCAGAAAGGTTCTGTTTTTGTTGCGCCTTTAATTACTGCTTGGATACCTTTATCACCTAAAGGTGCAGGATCCAACACTTCGCGCAAGGTATAAAGCGATTTGAAAATTGTACGTAATGGACGAGTAAAACTACCCGCAGAAGCCGCCATATCTTGTTCATAAGCATAACCACAAGCCCATGGATTGCCTTTTGCACGATCGGATAAACGTTGATTTTTGGTGAACGCATAAAAACTAAATGGCAAGAAGAAAAATGCCAATAACATGATAGTCACCATCGGTGTTGAAAGTGCTGTATGCGGTTCAGCTTGTGCAACCACTACTCCATTTTGAGCCAACATGAGTGGTTCGCTATGAGCAAGTGCGGTCGAAATTTTTGCTATTATTGGGGTTACCACTGATGCGCCCACACCTAACAACACACAACATAACGCCAACACAGCCATCGCAATGACCATTGGTTTTGGCACTTCACGTGCATTAGCTGCTTTTTCACTACGTGGTGCACCACCAAAGCTGATACCGTATACTTTCACGAAACAAAGTGCTGCTAACGCACCCGTCAATGCCAACATAATGATGGCGATAGGACCAGCAAGTTTTAAGACGAAATCATCACTTTGGCTTAAGGTGAATAAGGATTGATAAGTAAACCATTCACTGACAAAACCATTAAACGGTGGCAATGCAGAAATCGCCATGGTACCGATTAAGAAACAGAATGCAGTGTAAGGCATAAGTTTGCCTAAGCCGCCCATTAAGTCCATGTCTTTAGTATGCAAGCGATACATTACTGAACCTGCACCTAAGAATAACAAGCCTTTGAACACGGCATGGTTAAGTAAGTGGTATAACCCACCAAGTAAGCCTACGGTAGCCAATACAGGATGATGTGTCGCGATACCAATCATACCAACGCCCACACCCATCATAATGATACCGATATTTTCTACCGTGTGATAAGCCAAGAGTTTTTTGATGTCATGTTCTGCCAAGGCATAAAGTACGCCAAGTACGGAGGATACCGCACCGAAACCGAGTACGATAACGCCATACCAAACATTGGTAGAACCGAGAAGATCGACACCGACTTTGATGATCCCAAAGATACCGATTTTTACCATCACACCAGACATCATCGCTGATGCATGAGAAGGTGCAGCCGGGTGAGCTTTCGGTAACCAGCTGTGTAATGGAATCATCCCTGCTTTGGCGCCAAAACCTAAAAATGCCAAAATAAAGGCAGTAAAGGCAAGCGGTGCCGGCAAAGTGGTTTGACGGAATGCGCTAAATTCAAAACTACCGGCATAGCAGTAGAAAATGAAGAAGGCGATCATAATTAATACCGAACCGGCATGCGCAATAAAGAAATAAAGTAAGCCTGCATTTACGGCGTTGTCATCTTGTTCGGTAAGGACTAAGAAATAAGATGCCAATGACATCATTTCAAAGAAGACAAGAAAGTAGAACGCATTATCGCTGGTCACTAACGCCACCATGGAAGCGATAAATAAATTCATAAATAAGCCCATGGAACCTGCGCCTTTACCTTTGTATTCTTTTACATAAGAGAAAGAATAAAGTGCGGTCACAATAACTAGTAAAGAAATGACACACACCATAAACGCTGCCAATCCGTCAATACGGATGGAGAACGAGGCAAATTCAAATGGGGTTTTGAAAACATCAACGACTGTGTCGCTGCTGATCAGAACGGGGATGCAGGCAACAATACCTAACACTCCAGCAAGTACACCGGTCACGCCGGATATATTGATTGAAAGTTGTTCGTTTCGTCTCACTGCGAGCGAAATAAACGCACCTACGACATAAATCAACAGGGTCGTGATGAGTAAATTGATAGGTAAACTCATAATATCACTCCATTGATTACAAGTTAAAACACACTAATTATCTTGGGATCGCAGGCGAAGAAACCATTGCCATTTCACGTTTTCTTTCGTTAGCCTGCTTGATACTCTCATCACTAATAATAAATAAGGTTTTGGTCGGACAGGTTTGTACACAAGCCGGACCATCTTCACGGAAATAGCAAAGATCGCATTTCACCGCAATGGCTTTCACACCTGGTTGCCATGCCAGCATATTGTGTAAATCTGTATTATCTGGTGCTGTGCGAATATCTCGTTTTACCGCATCTGTAAAGGAGAACCCTTCGTAATAAGTAGGTGCGTCAATCGGTGCAGAACCATGTTGGGTAATTGCACCGAATGGGCAAGCAATACCACAAAGTTTACAACCGATACAGAGACTTTCGTTAAGTTGAATAGTGTCATCAATATGTGTAATCGCATGTACAGGACACACGGTAGCACATGGTGAATCATCACAATGACGACAGAGAATTGGCACGGTTACATCATCATTACGCATGACTTGTAAACGTGGAAAAGATTGTAATCCGAAAGCTTTATGCACTTCACTACAAGCGGCCATACAGGTGTTGCATCCAATGCAATCCTTCGGATCACCGATTACAAAACGATTCATACATTCCCCTCCTTGTATGTAAATAACGTTTCTACAATAACCACTCTAGAAGTAAGGATACTCCTGTCGAAAAGTAAAGCTCAAGAAGTAATTCGAAAATTTGTGATTAAGATCAAAAGATTTCCATTGTTTTTCTATTACTGTGATGTCCCTGTTAAATAACGGTGAAACATAATAATTTTATGTTAAAAATGTGAACAGATTTTCAACAAATGGACATCACCCTATTTGAAATATCGCTATACAAATTTAAATGCTTACGTGATAAAATTTCCTTTTCGCAGTATGTTTATTGCCTCACAATAAACAATTCATCTCATAAACATTCTAACTAAGGACAGATTATGTGTTTAGGTATTCCGGGACAGATCATTCAAGTAGCTGACAGCGCATTACAGCTTGCTGTAGTCGATGTCTGCGGAGTAAAAAGAGAAGTTAATATTTCATTAATTTGTCAGGATGACCCAAAACCGCTGGTTGGCAAATGGGTTCTCGTACATGTGGGTTTTGCCATGACGATTATTGATGAAGAAGAAGCAAAACAGACTCAAGAAGCCTTAATTGCCATGAGCCAGCTGGAACACGAAGTCGGCGATTTTCTTGGCCTCAATCAAAAATAAACAGGATTGCGTTATGCAAGGGATCGAATTACGCATAAAAGGAAAAGTTCAGGGCGTGGGATTTCGCCCTTTTGTCTGGCTTCTGGCAAATCAATATGGATTAAATGGAGATGTCAATAATGATGGACAAGGCGTGTTAATTCGTTTTGTCTCTCCACCATCCGACTCTCTTGAACAATTTTTATCCGATCTACAAAATAAGCTTCCACCACTGGCTCAAATTACGGATATTACTCAGCGCGCCATTGATTGGCCAGAAGCAACTGAAATAACAGGTTTTACTATCCGGGAAAGCGAAAACAATCAAATGGATACGCAAATTATTCCCGATGCAGCAACCTGTCCACATTGTTTAGCTGACTTATTCGATCCCAACAATCGACGTTATCACTACCCTTTTACCAATTGTACCCATTGTGGCCCGCGTTTTACCATCATCAAGGCAATTCCTTACGACCGAAAAAACACAGCCATGTCTGTTTTTCCGCTTTGTCCACAATGTGAAAAAGAATATAAAGATCCCGCTGATCGTCGTTTTCATGCTCAACCCAATGCTTGTTCGGTCTGCGGCCCGCATATCTGGTTACAAGATCGAGAACAAACGCTTGCTACTCATGAAACTGCGCTAAAACAGACCGCACTTTTATTGCAACAAGGTTACATCGTCGCGGTTAAAGGCTTAGGCGGTTTTCATCTGGCCTGTGATGCGAATAATCAAAAGACGGTTAATTTATTACGTCAACGGAAGCATCGTCCCACAAAACCATTAGCTATTATGGTGCCTGACCTGCAGTTTTTACAAGATTTAAGCGCCCAAGAAACAGAATTGCTAACCAGTAGTGCAGCGCCAATTGTACTGCTAGCAAAACATAAAGTACCACATATTGCCGATAACATCGCACCAAACCTACAGGAAATAGGAGTGATGCTACCGAGCAATCCACTACAACATTTATTGCTACGAGCAGTCAATCGTCCACTCGTGATGACCTCTGCGAATGCCAGTGGGCAACCTCCAGTACTAAAAAATGAACATGCAGTGGAACAATTAGCTGATTTAGCGGATTTTTACCTTTGTCATAATCGCGATATTCTACAACGCGCCGATGATAGCCTTGTTCGTGTTGCCTTCGATGGATTAGAAACACTACGTCGTGCTCGAGGCTATGTGCCCGATGAAATACCACTTGAAACACAAAGCACAAAAAATGTGTTGGCGTTGGGTTCTGATCTGAAAAATACCTTCTGCTTACTACGTCACAATAAAGCCGTACTGAGCCAACATATTGGTGATACTGCAAATGAGCAAGTGCGGTCACAATTAAGTGAAAACCTTGCATTATTTCAGCAGATTTACCAATTTAAACCAGACATTATCGCGGTGGATGCTCACCCTGGCTATTTTTCATCTTCTATCGGGAAAAAACTTGCCGAACAGCAACAAATCCCCCCCATCGAAGTACTTCATCATCATGCTCATATTGTCAGCGTAATGGCCGAACATCATTGTAATGAACCTGTAATTGGTCTTGCACTAGACGGTATCGGCATGGGGGAAAATGGACAACTTTGGGGAGGCGAATGCCTACTCGTTGACTATCAACATAGTCAATATTTAGGTGGTCTGCCGGCTGTTGCTCTACCAGGTGGCGATCTTGCAGCTAAACAACCTTGGCGAAACTGGTTGGCTCACCTGCATCAATTTGTACCACAATGGCAAGAAATTCTCACCAAAACCTGTACCGAACCGAATTGGCAAATATTAGTCAACGCCATTGAACGTGGACTCAATTGCCCACCTATATCATCTGCCGGTCGTTTATTTGATGCCGTAGCTTATGCTCTCGGTATTGCACCAACCATTGTTTCTTGGGAGGGCGAAGCTGCCTGTCATTTAGAAGCACTGGCAAATACCTCATCTTTGGCAACACAAGCACAAAGTGCGGTCAATATTCCAGTAAAAATGCCACTTATCGGCAATAAACTGGATTTAGCTTATTTCTGGCAAAGTTGGTTGAATTACCAGGCGCCTCTTGCAGATAAAGCCTTCGCCTTTCACTATGCTCTCGCCCAAGGTTTTGCTGAACTTGCTGCGAACCAAGCACGAAAATACCAATGCCGTACCATCGTATTATCTGGCGGTGTGATGCATAACCAACTGCTACGTCGCTTATTAAAAGAAAATTTGAGCGAATTCCATGTACTAAGTGCGCATAAACTACCGATGGGTGATGGCGGACTCAGTCTAGGTCAGGCGGTTATTGCTATGCATAAAAACTGATAATCCCTAATATTAAATATAAGAAAAAGAGTTAATCGAAAAGTAACGATTAACTCTTTTGTTTTTTGTATTTCTTTTTTATAGCGGAATACTGGAAAAGAAAACCAATAGTAACGGCGGCAGAATATTCGTGACAAACCCGAATGAAATCGCAATTGGCGTGACTTCAATACCTCCCGCTTTTTGAATAATTGGCAAGGTGCAATCTATTGCAGTCGCCCCCGTAATCCCAATTGCAGTCGAACGGAAATGACGCATAAATAATGGGATCACAAATAAGCTGACAATTTCACGGGATAAATCATTAAAAAAGGCAATACTGCCCTGCACTGGCCCCCATGCATTGGTCAATACCACACTGGATAACGAATACCACCCCATTCCAGAGGCAAATGCAAGCCCTTGCGTAATTGGCATCGCTAAAACGAAAGCAGCAATGATACCGCCTAGTAATGAAGTAAAAGTAAACACCATCCCCGTTTGGAAACCTCGTTTATTGAACAGAGCTTCTTTCAAGGAAATGCCGTTATTTCTTAACTGAATCCCCACAAAGAAAATCAGTACGATCAATACATACAGATTAATTCCAGTAGGCAACATGAGATAGGATTTGAATAAGAAACCACAAAGGGTGCCGATCACCACCGTGCCGGAAAGTTTGAGCGAGTCAATTAAGGAGTGCCAGCGAGAATCAATTTTACCTTGTGATTTAAGTGGCTCAGCGGGGTTAAAGCGGTCATAAAGCATCAAACCAATCATATTGGATCCCAAAATGATCGCAGATAGTGTCACCGCAGTAGTGCCAATAATCGGCAGTTTATGCTCTAAATCATCTAACTGGCCGAGTAAATAACCCATTAAGAAAAGAATAATGTAAAGCAAAAACATCACGATATGATTTATTTTTGCAATATAGGATTTATTATTGACCTTTAATAAATAACCTAACACCATTGGTATTAAGACAATTAATAAGCCATTTATCATATCCTGCATCATACTGCCCCTTTTCTTATTCCATTGAAGCTAGCATACCCCTTTTCGTCCTCTTTTTCAAAGCGCATAAAAAAAGTGCGGTCAAATCAACCGCACTTTTAATCATCTAAAAATTAAACTGATTAGCCATTTACTTGGCGACGTGCTACGACTGCATCGGATAACTGTTTTAACACGATTTCTGTATCTTCCCAACCGATGCAAGCATCAGTGATACTTTGTCCGTAAGTCTGAGCTTTACCATCGACTAAGTCTTGACGACCTTCAACGATATGACTTTCTACCATGACACCAAAGATCTGCTTTGAACCACCTGCAATTTGCTGGCAAACATCCTCACAAACTTCCATTTGTTTTTTGAATTGTTTGCTACTATTTGCATGGCTAAAATCAACCATGACATGTGGAATACGACCTGATTTTTCGATCTCTGCACAAACTTTTGCAATGTCTTCTGCTTTATAGTTAGGACCTTTATCCCCACCACGTAAAATGATGTGGCAGTCTTCATTTCCTTTTGTTGAAACAATGGCAGAATGGCCAAATTTTGTCACAGACAAGAAGTAATGCGAAGCTTCTGCCGCACCCATTGCATCTAAGGCGACTTTCACGCCACCATTTGTGCCATTTTTAAAGCCTACCGCACAAGATAAGCCTGACGCTAATTCCCGGTGTACTTGAGATTCAGTTGTTCTCGCACCAATTGCACCCCAGCTCATGAAATCAGCCACATATTGTGGTGTGATCATATCTAAGAACTCACCTGCTGACGGGACGCCTAAATTATTGATGTCAGATAATAATTTACGTGCAATACGTAAACCATCATTTAAACGATAGGTATCATTTAAATAAGGATCGTTAATTAAGCCTTTCCAACCTACTGTTGTACGCGGTTTTTCAAAGTAAACACGCATCACCACTTCAAGTGTATCTTTATATTCATCACGTAATACTTTTAAACGTTTCGCGTAATCTAATGCCGCTTTAGGATCATGAATAGAACAAGGACCAATTATCACAAGTAAACGATCATCTTTTCCATGAATAATATTGTGTGCATGCAAGCGGGTTTCATGAACTAAATCAGCCGCTTCTTGACTTGCTGGAAATTTTTCTAATAAGGCAATGGGAGGTAATACCTGATCGACTTTTTCAATTCGGGTATCATCATTTGCAACTTTTACTTCGATTTCTTCTTTCTTCGTCGCCATATGTCACTCTCTAAATCTTAAATGTTGTGCTTAAATCTAATGGCGTTACTCTACACCTATTTTTTGTACTAGTAAACTAGTTCATTAAATTCATACACAATTATTATGTGATTGCGTAAAATTTATACTGCTTAAGCAGTGAAACAGGGCGTTATTAAACTATATTTCAGCCTTAGCTGGCAAGGTTTTTGACGTAAAAATAGGTTGTACCAGCACTATTTAAACAGAATGATTCTTTTATCTTTCAAATTGAAAATAGGTTTAGATAAATGCGGGCAAAAGAACAATTTCAATTCCGACCGCACTTTTTAAAAATATTTTTTCAATGCCCTTGTTTTTAGTGAACATCCCCCTCATTTTATTGTCTGACTGAACACTTATTCAGTCATTTATTTTTACTTGGAGAACTCTATGAAGAAAAGAAATTTTGTATTAACCGGTATAGCATTAGGTTTAAGCGTGTTTGCAACCTCTTTATCCGTTCAAGCGGCTATTCCAAATGAAATCGTAGAACAAGGCAGCCTTGCACCCATGTTAGAAAAAGCGCAAGCAGCTGTTGTGACTCTTTCTGTTGAAGGCAAAGCAAAAGCAAACAGCCGTTCAGCATTACCTGATGATATTCCGGAAGAATTTAAATTTTTCTTTGGTGATCAATTTGGCGAACAATTCGGCGGAGATCGCGGCGCATCACGCAACTTCCGTGGTTTAGGTTCTGGTGTGATCATCAATGCAGATAAAGGCTATATTTTAACCAATAATCACGTGGTAGATGGTGCGGATAAAATTACCGTAAAACTACAAGATGGACGTGAATTCAAAGCAAAACTTGTTGGAAAAGACGAACAATCTGATATCGCTTTAGTACAAATCGAAAAACCAACAAACCTCACCGCAATCAAAATGGCTGATTCCGATAAATTACGTGTAGGTGATTTTACCGTTGCTATCGGTAACCCATTTGGTTTAGGTCAAACCGTAACCTCTGGTATTGTTTCAGCACTTGGTCGTTCTACTGGTTCAGATAGCGGTGCGTATGAAAACTATATTCAAACCGATGCTGCGGTAAACCGTGGTAACTCTGGTGGTGCATTATTGAATTTACAAGGTGAATTAATTGGTATCAATACCGCGATTATTTCTCCAAGTGGCGGTAACGCCGGGATTGCCTTTGCAATTCCAAGCAACCAAGCCAACAATCTCGTTCAACAAATCTTAGAATTTGGTGAGGTACGTCGTGGTTTACTCGGTATTAAAGGTGGCGAATTAAATGCAGATTTAGCGAAAGCCTTTAATGTCAGTGCGCAACAAGGTGCTTTTGTGAGTGAAGTCATTCCAAATTCTGCTGCCGAAAAAGCTGGCTTGAAAGCGGGTGATGTAATTACCGCAATGAATGGTCAAAAAATCTCAAGTTTCGCCGAAATGCGTGCAAAAATCGCGACCTCTGGTGCGGGTAAAGAAATTGAACTCACTTACTTACGTGATGGCAAAACTGACAACGTAAAAGTGACTTTACAAGCAGATGATGGTTCTCAAACTGCAAGCAAAACCGAGCTTCCTGCATTAGACGGTGCAACCTTAAACAACTATGATGCAAAAGGCATTAAAGGTGTGGAAATTAGCAAAGTACAGCCAAATTCAATGGCTGCACAACGCGGTTTAAAATCGGGTGATATCATCATCGGTATCAACCGCCAGCCAATTGAAAGTACGCAAGACTTACGCAAAGCGCTAGATGAAAAACCATCTGCCGTTGCACTCAATATCTTACGTGGCAAAAACAACTTCTACTTATTAGTACAATAAAATAAAAAAGAGCGGTCAATTTGATCGCTCTTTTCCTTTATTCCGATATCATAAACTGCTCTCTCAATTGATGAAGTTGATCGCGTACTGCAGCGGCTTTTTCAAATTCGAGATCTTGAGCAAATTTATACATTTGTTGTTCCAATTTCTTAATTTGTTGTTGGTATTCTTTGGCTGATTTAGGTGTATTGTAAAGTGCGGTCGGTTCAGCTGCCGTTTTTCCACGCTGTTTCGATTTTGCTTTTTGATTTGCACCTTGACCAATATCTAATAATTCGCCGACTTTCTTATTCAATGCCTGTGGAACAATACCATGCTCTTCATTGTATTTCATTTGTTTTTCACGACGGCGATTCGTTTCGGTAATGGCTTTTTCCATAGATTTAGTAATACTATCAGCATACAAAATAGCTTTACCATTTAAGTTTCGAGCAGCACGACCGATGGTTTGGATTAAAGATCGTTCAGAACGTAAGAAACCTTCTTTATCCGCATCTAAAATCGCAACAAGAGAAACCTCTGGAATATCCAGCCCCTCACGTAATAAGTTGATGCCGACCAACACATCGAATTCACCTAAACGTAAATCACGAATAATCTCTACACGCTCAACCGTATCAATATCTGAATGCAAATAACGCACACGAATGCCGTGTTCGTCTAAGTAATCCGTTAAATCTTCCGCCATTTTCTTCGTTAGCGTCGTCACTAAAACACGCTCATTTTTGTCTGCTCTTTGGCGTGCTTCTGACAGTAAATCATCTACTTGAATGGATACTGGACGAATTTCAATTTGCGGATCAAGTAAGCCTGTTGGACGTACCACCTGATCGACAATTTCACTGCCCGATTTTTCCAACTCATAAGGCCCTGGTGTCGCAGAAACGTAAATGGTCTGCGGCGCTAAACGCTCAAACTCTTCAAAGCGTAATGGACGGTTATCCAATGCAGAAGGCAAACGGAAACCATATTCCACCAAGGTTTCTTTACGAGAACGGTCACCACGATACATCCCGCCAATTTGCGGCACGGTCACGTGTGATTCATCAATAATCAAAATCGCATCAGACGGCATATAATCAAATAATGTCGGAGGCGGCTCCCCCTCATTTCTGCCAGAAAGATAGCGTGAATAGTTTTCGATTCCTGAGCAATAGCCAAGCTCATTCATCATCTCAATGTCAAATTGCGTACGTTGGGTTATGCGCTGTTCTTCCAGCAATTTATGTTCCTTGATGAAATATTCACGGCGTTGCACAAGTTCCGCTTTGATTTTTTCAATAGCATCTAAAATACGCTCTCTTGGCGTCACATAGTGGGTTTTCGGATACACCGTAAAACGCGGAACAGCACCAAAACTTGTGCCAGTTAAAGGATCAAATAAGCTTAGGCGTTCAATTTCATCATCAAATAATTCAATTCGTACCGCTCGATCGTCAGATTCTGCAGGAAAAATATCAATCACCTCACCGCGCACCCGGAATGTACCGCGCTGAAAGGCTTGATCATTTCTTGTGTATTGTAATTCCGCCAACTTCGCTAAAATCTGACGTTGATCGATAATGGCCCCTTGCTGTAAATGCAACATCATCTGCAAATAGCTATCTGGATCACCCAAACCATAAATCGCGGATACAGACGCCACTACAATAGTATCTCGACGCTCTAAGAACGACTTCGTAGCCGAAAGACGCATCTGTTCAATCTGATCATTAATAGAAGCATCTTTCTCGATAAAGGTATCACTACTCGGTACATAAGCTTCCGGCTGATAATAATCATAGTATGAAACGAAATATTCCACTGCGTTTTCAGGAAAGAACGCTTTCATTTCCGCATAAAGCTGAGCGGCAAGGGTTTTATTTGGGGCAAGTAACATCGCCGGGCGGTTTAATGTCGCTATGACATTTGCAATAGTAAATGTTTTGCCTGACCCCGTTACCCCTAGAAGGGTTTGATGGGCCAAACCATCCTCTAAATTTTCGACTAATTTTTCGATTGCTTGGGGTTGATCACCGGAAGGTTTAAAATCAGAATGAAGGATAAAAGGCTTAGTATTAATTTTCTCTGCCATAAGTGTGGTCAATTTTTTAGGTATTTTAAAAATGGAGCTATTTTAGCACATTTATTGCTCCAAATTGAGCGATAAAAATCCAAGTTTTACACATACTTAGGCGTGTCAAGTCTTAAACACTTCAAAATTGAAAAATATTTTATTTTTTTTGCTGGACTTTATGTAACATATTGATATTTAAATAAATATAAGCAAATGGCTAATAGATGAACAATTTGAGACAAAGCCAGTCTGCACCAGTGGTTGACCATTTTAAATAAAAACAATCCACAAAGTTATCCACAGGCTTTGTGGATAGCAAAAACGGTAAATTTTTTTGTGATTTTTTTCATTTTGAGTATTGACAAGCGACAGGTCGCTCATTAAAATGCGCGCCTATTCTTTGTGATACCAAATTTATTCCTCCTTAGTTCAGTCGGTAGAACGGTGGACTGTTAATCCATATGTCGCAGGTTCGAGTCCCGCAGGAGGAGCCAAATTTCTCTTTTGGTTTAGCTTTCGTTTGTCTCCTTTTACGAATCCTAAATTTGTAGCCAAAAGAATTTAAGCCCATCGTGTTGATGGGCTTTATTTTTATCTAATCTATACTGATTTAATGAGTTATCAGACTAATTTAATGATGACCGGTCATCCATTAAATTATCGCATTCCCAGCCAATATAGTCGCCAGAAAACTCCATGGCTAATTTTTCAAAGCGCTCTACCCACTCGAAGATCTCATTACTGTCTAATGAAAGCTCTTGCTCCAATTTCACCATAAAGTAAGGCGTTTCATCTTCTTCTGTTTGAATAGCTTGGCTAGAATATTTCAACGTATTGAAAGACACTTTTCCTAGTGTTAATTCATCCATAAAGGGGAACATTTTTTCTTCTTCATCAAAATGGAAAGTATGCTCAATTAAATAAGTGTCACTTAAATTACGCCCTTTGCTATTCAGCATGCTCAAAATCTCTTCTGTCGCATTTAATTTCATTTCCAATGGTGAAGCCAATAAGAAATCGAAATAAGTGTCCCAATTGGGATCATCCTGTACATTAATCTCAGAAACAAAATCAAGCTGCTGAAGGGTTTCTTTAAGCAAAGCATCATGTTCACAATAGAAATGCATTTTTGCCTGATGGTTGCAAATAAAGTGCCCAGCAAAAAAAACATTTGGAAGTGCGGTCAATTGTGCAAGGATTTTAAAAAGACGATTAATCAATTTTTCATATTCGTCTTCATTCGGCAAACCGTCCTCATCTCCCTGATAAGGCACGGTAAATTGCACAACTTTACTAAGATGTTTACCATGATAAACATCTAAATCTTCAATATTTGCGGTAAACACGGCAGGCATACCATTCACTTGGGAACGGTAATTCTGCCAATTTGCCATATCCATGTTGCTTTCCTATTTAAACTCTGCCCAGATTGGTGCGTGATCTGACGGTTTTTCCATCGCACGAATATCCAATGCAATGCCGACGTCCACGCAACGCTCTGCTAATTGATGATTCACTAAAATATGATCGATACGTAATCCTCGGTTATCATCGAAACCTTTTGAGCGATAATCAAACCACGAGAACTTGTCATTGGTTGTTGGGTTTAATTTGCGGAACGTGTCTTCCAATCCATAATCGTATAAGCATTGATACCATTCACGCTCTTCGGGTAAGAATGAACATTTACCAGTACGCAACCAACGTTTGCGGTTTTCATCGCCGATACCAATATCTAAATCACTTGGACTGATATTCATATCACCCATAATTAAAACCGGATTGGCTTTATCGTGATCTTGCTCTAAATAGCGTTGAAGATCCGCATAAAATTTTTCTTTTGCCGGAAACTTGGTTTCATGTGCACGGCTTTCGCCTTGTGGGAAATAGCCATTAATTACCGTTAACAAACCAAATGGGGTTTCTAAATCCGCCATAATTATGCGTTTTTGCGCATCTTCATTATCTGTTGGAAAACCACGACGCACCGCTTTTGGTTCTTGTTTGGTTAACAGTGCTACACCGTAATGCCCTTTTTGCCCATGGTGAAAAACGTGATAGCCTAGATTTTCGGTAATTGCATAAGGAAAATCTTCATCCGCGACTTTAATTTCTTGTAAACCAATCACATCCGGTTGGTATTTTTCAATAATTGCTTCAAGTTGATGAGGACGAGCTCGTAAACCATTAATATTAAAAGAGATAAATTTCATTTTTGTTCCTAATGTGAAAATTTGTGGCTATTATACAAAATAATTGAAATCTTAACCGCACTTTTCCTGTTCCGTTGACTCAGCACTTGCTGAGCCAAATTTTTGAATCTGAGATTTAACGCTCTCACGATGCCACCACTCCCCTTCTTTCGGAGGGATAAACACATCAAATGGCTGACCTTTAAATTCAAATTGCAATCTTGCAGCGTGCAAATAAGTGCGGTCAATATTTTCAGTGTTTTTAGCATAAAGCGCATCGCCTAAAATCGGGCTACCTAAGCTTTTCATTGCTACACGCAATTGATGGGTTTTGCCTGTTTGTGGCTTTAAGATAAATAATCGTAAATTAGGCTCACAACTTACACTTTCAAAACGCGTAATCGCGGGATTTTCTTTCGATTGGCAAAGTTTCCAGGCGCCGTTTCTGGCCTTTTGCATATCCCCGACAATCAATCCTTGCTTCTTTTTGGGTTTCTGATTGCTAAGGGCGAGATAAGTTTTTTGAATATGGTGTTCAGAAAAAAGTCGGAAAAATTCAGCCGCACTTTCGGCGTTCAATGCTAAAATGAGTAAACCTGATGTCACTTTATCTAACCGATGTACAAGCCAGACTTGTGGCACGCCAAACTGCTCAGCAAGCAAAGTGGTTAAACCAATTTCACTCTGATCTTTATGCACACTTATCCCACAAGGCTTATAAATAATGATAAAATCATCGGTCTGATAAATAATGTCTAATTTCATAAGTGCGGTCAAAAATTAATGAGTTTTGAACATATTATACTGGTTTATATTATTCCCGTGTTAATTTGGGTAGCAGTTATTTCTGTCACCTTGCGTTTACTCGTCAAAAAACAAGCGGTTTCTGCTACGTTGTCATGGCTGATGATTATCTACCTTGTGCCACTGATTGGCGTCATTGCTTATTTAATTTTTGGTGAGATTAAACTAGGTACGCGCCGAGCCAAAGCCTTTCAATTGTTAAAACCTAAATATACCCAATGGCTTCAGCAACTGTCAGAACAAAAAGATCTGGTTACACATTCCCAGGATCCTCGTTATCGTGCTTTATTTAAACTAGTCCACCACCGCTTAGGTATTCCGAACATTCGAGGTAATGAATTACATATTCTCGACACGCCAGAAAGCATCATTCGAAGTATCATTCGTGATATTCAACAAGCACATTATTCCATTAATATGGTGTTCTATATTTGGAGCAATGATGGCATGATTAATGAAGTGAAACAAGTCTTAGAAGAAGCCGTGCAACGTGGAGTTAAAGTTTGTCTTTTACTCGATTCCGTTGGCAGTAATGCTTTTTTGAAAAGCCTTGTTTGTAAAGAAATGCGAGAAAAAGGCATTGAAATTACCGAAGCGCTACATGTAAATTTATTCCGGATGTTCTTCAGCCGAATTGATTTACGTCAACATCGTAAAATCATCATCATTGATAATCAAATTGCCTATACAGGCAGTATGAATATGGTGGACCCAAATTTCTTCAAACAAGACAGCAACGTAGGCAATTGGATAGACGTGATGGTGCGAATCAACGGTCCTGTTTCACCGATTTTAAACAGCTTACATGCTTGGGATTGGGAAATTGAAACCATGGAAGAATTACCTCTTTTATTGCCAAATTGTCCACTTGTGGAAATTGACGATAACGACACCCATTCTGTGCAAGTTATTGCGAGTGGTCCGGCGTTCCCAGATGATTTAATAGCTCAATCTCTTGCAACTGTCATTTATGCGGCAAGAGAAAGTATTGTGATCACTTCACCTTACTTTGTGCCAAGTCACAGTATTGCTGAAGCATTACGTATTGCTGCATTCCGTGGTGTTGATATCACGCTTATTTTACCTAAAAACAATGATTCCTTGATGGTTCGTTGGGCGAGTCGAACGTTCTTTGATGATTTACTCGAAGCAGGTGTCAAAATTTATCATTTTGAAGCGGGACTTCTCCATACAAAAAGTGTGTTAATCGATAACAAGCTTGCACTCGTTGGTACAGTAAATATGGATTTACGCAGTTTCCTGCTTAACTTTGAAATCACTGTTGCCGTAGAAGATCGTAATTTTGCCAATGAAGTGGCCACACTCCATGAAAATTATTTAGCGAACTCTTCTGCACTCAATATGCAAGAATGGATCAATCGTCCTTTCTATCATCGAATCATCGAGCGGTTATTTTTCTTGTTTAGTCCATTACTCTAATTTTCACTTTAAATACAAAAAGGGCGTACATAAGTACGCCCTTTCTTTTTCACGTTTATGCTTAACGTTTTTTCACGATAAACACTAAAGCTACTAAAACAACCGCTGTTGTCACAAATCCAGCTAAACCTGATTCTGTAAAGCCTACCACAATGTAGCCTACAGCACTTGCTGTTGCGACAGTTGCTGCATAAGGTAATTGTGTGGTGACGTGATCCATGTGGTTACATTTTGCGCCAGTTGACGACAGAATCGTTGTATCCGAAACCGGTGAACAGTGGTCGCCACATACTGCGCCAGCCATAACTGCAGACAAACAAGGAAGTAATAATTCTGGTGCTGAGTTAGTCGCCATTGCCGCAGCGATTGGTAACATGATGCCAAATGTCCCCCAGCTTGTCCCTGTTGAGAATGCCATTGCTGAACCAAGGATAAATAAAATCACTGGTAAAAATTGAACTGGAATGCTGCCACTCACTAAAGAAGATAAGTATTTACCGGTTTGTGCATCACCCACCACTTTATTGATTGTCCACGCAAAGAATAGGATTGCAATTGCACCTAACATAGATTTAATACCGGCAATCCACGCTTTTCCGTATTCTTGTAAAGAAACTTGACGCTCAAGAATAATCAATAATGTTGACATTGCAACCGCACTTGAACCCCCAACTACAAGCGAAATACCGACGGTTGTATTTTCAAATGCGCCTAAGATACTAAATGGTTTTCCATCTGCTGCTAAGGCCTCACTACCTGTGTGAATCATCATAAAAACAGTGACGGTAATTAAGACTAAAATCGGTAAAATTAAGTTGCGAACTTTACCTTTCACACCTTCAATGACTTCTTCTTTATAATCGCGCTCCATGGCTAATTTTTCATGACGTGCCATTGATGCAATATCAAATGAGAAATAGGCCACAAAGAATACCATCAATAATGAGAAGATCGCATAGTAGTTCATTGAACTCATGGCGACGAATGCGCCCATTGGTGTATAAGAGGTAATAGAATACGTCGCCAATAAACCAGCCACGAGAGTAATAATGTATGCCCCCCAGCTTGATACTGGCATCATGACACACATTGGTGCAGCAGTAGAATCAAGAATGTACGCTAATTTTGCACGAGACACTTTGAAACGATCGGTGACTGGACGAGCAATAGCGCCTACAGCAAGACTGTGGAAGTAATCATCAATAAAGGTCACAAACACTAAAGATGCTGCTAATAATTTCGCACCACGACGACCTTTAATTTTATTTTGTGCCCATTCAGCAAACGCACGGTTGCTGCCTGACACAGTTAAAAGTGCAGTCAATACGCCAAGTAAAACTAAGAAAAACACGATATTCATATTTGAATTCATGCCTTCTTCGCTACTATAAACCAATGCCACAACATTATCTTTTAAATAAATGAGCGCATTCAATGGGTTGAAATCGACCAACATTAACGCACCGACAATAATCCCTGCACTAAGGGACACCAAAACCCGACGCGTTGCAATTGCTAAAATAATCGCAAGTAATGCGGGTATAATTGAATAAATAGATGAAGAATAATCGACTAGTTCCATTAAGTTATACCTAATAATTTAATGGAGACAACGGCAAGAAAAGACACAATTATGACCAGACCGAACCGTAGCGCTCCATAGTTAATACACAAAAACTATGACAGTCACGTTCCTTTCGAAGACGTGACCAACCGAATAAGATGACGCCTATTCGATTTCGGCAATCATTCCTTTCCTTTCCCTTCAACGCTATCCACTCCAGGAAAATACTTATAATGACCGCACCTCTACTGTTGTATAGGATGGTGAGAGATTACATTAAAATGAATAAAATTACCAATAAAATCTTGCACTTTCAGTGAAATCTATTCTTTTATTAAAAATGACGTATTAATTTGTTAATTCATTGTTACACAATTTTATGAGTAAGAGATTGCAATAGTATAGAAAACAAGTCACTCCATAATATGGAGTATAATGAGATCAGACCAATTAATCCTTTAAATTAGGCGAATTAATATTTACCAAATATATTATTTTCGCTATTATTGTCTTCCTTAAAATAATTAAGCATTCACACACATAAAAAAGAGGACATCATGAACGAATTAACAAAAGGTTTAACTAACCTTCGTAGTTTACGCGCTGCTGTACGCGATTTAACATTAGAACAAGCTGAAAGTTCACTTTTAAAATTACAAGCTGCTGTTGAAGAAAAACGTGCTCAAGCAGCTGAAATTGAACAAGCGGAACAAGAGCGTCGTGCGCGTATCGCAAAATATAAAGAATTAATTAAGCAAGAAGGCATCACTGCGGAAGAATTAACCGCAATTATTGGTATTGCGCCTTCTTCAATTCGTAAAAAACGTGAACCTCGCCCAGCAAAATACAAATATACCGATGAAACTGGTCAAGAAAGAACATGGACAGGTCAAGGCCGTACACCTCGTGTGATTCAAAAGGCCTTAGATAAAGGTGCCTCTTTAGCTTCTTTTGAAATCTAATTTCACATTAACAATGTAGAACCCATTTTTATGGGTTCTCTTTTTTTATTTATCTTGCAAAATATTCATTATGTTAGAAAAGAAAATATTACTGACCGATTGTCCTGATGATAAAGGCTTAATCGCCAAAATCACCAATATTTGTTACAAACATCAATTAAATATCCTTCATAACAATGAGTTCGTTGATTTCGAAACGAAACATTTCTTTATGCGTACCGAATTGGAAGGGATTTTTAATGAAGAAACCTTGTTGGCTGATTTAAATTATAGTTTGCCGAAAGGGACAAACTGTCGCCTAATCAGTGCAAAACGTAAACGTATCGTAATTTTAGTCACCAAAGAAGCGCATTGCTTAGGTGATATTTTAATGAAAAATTACTACGGTGCGTTAGACGTAGAAATTGCGGCAGTAATTGGAAATCACGATAATTTACGCGAATTAGTTGAACGTTTTGACGTTCCATTCCATTGTGTCAGTCATGAAGGTCTCACTCGTGTGGAACATGATAAATTACTGGCTGAAAAAATTGATGAATATGCACCTGATTACATTGTATTAGCAAAATATATGCGTGTATTAAATCCGGAATTCGTGGCGCGTTATCCAAATCGTGTAATTAATATTCACCATTCATTCTTACCCGCATTTATTGGTGCAAAACCTTATCAACAAGCCTATGAACGCGGTGTGAAAATTATTGGTGCAACGGCCCACTTTATTAATAATGAATTGGATCAAGGTCCGATCATTATGCAAAATGTGATTAATGTAGATCACACTTACTCTGCCGATGCCATGATGCGTGCAGGCCGTGATGTGGAAAAAACAGTATTAAGCCGTGCGCTTGATCTTGCCTTACATGATCGTATTTTTGTGTATAAAAATAAAACGGTGGTCTTGTAATGAAAGCAATCACTTTAGAGCCAATTTCTCGCATTGAAGGTGAAATCAACTTACCGGGTTCGAAAAGTTTATCGAATCGTGCATTATTATTAGCCACATTAGCTAAAGGCATCACAACGGTCACTAACTTGTTAGACAGTGATGACATTCGTCATATGTTAAACGCCCTTAAAGCTTTAGGGGTGAATTACCAGCTTTCTGAAGACAAAACTTGCTGTGAAGTTGAAGGCTTAGGTGGCGCATTTCAGGTTGAAAATGGCTTATCACTGTTTCTCGGTAATGCAGGTACGGCAATGCGTCCTTTAACAGCGGCACTTTGTTTAAAAGGCAAAACTGAAGGCGAAGTTATTTTGACTGGTGAGCCACGTATGAAAGAACGCCCAATCAAACATTTGGTAGATGCACTTCTTCAAGCAGGCGCTAATGTTCGTTATTTAGAAAATGACGGTTACCCACCAGTTGCGATTCGCAATCAAGGGATTAAAGGTGGCGTAGTTAAAATTGATGGTTCAATTTCTTCTCAATTTTTGACCGCACTTTTAATGGCTGCACCTCTTGCGGAGGGCGATTTAGATATCCAGATTGTGGGTGATTTAGTCTCAAAACCTTATATCGATATTACTCTCGCCATGATGAAAGATTTTGGTGTTTCGGTTGAAAATCAACATTATCAAGTGTTTAAGGTGAAAGGTAACCAATCCTATGTGTCACCTGGCAAATATATGGTAGAAGGTGATGCCTCTTCTGCCTCTTATTTCCTTGCCGCTGCCGCAATTAAAGGCAACGTAAAAGTGACAGGAATCGGTAAACATTCCATTCAAGGCGACCGCCTATTTGCCGATGTGCTAGAAAAAATGGGTGCCAAAATCACTTGGGGTGAAGATTTTATTCAGGCAGAACAAGCAGAGCTCCACGGCATTGATATGGATATGAACCACATTCCTGATGCGGCTATGACTATCGCAACAACTGCCTTATTTGCCAAGGGTGAAACCGTTATTCGCAATATTTATAACTGGCGAGTAAAAGAAACTGATCGTCTTGCAGCAATGGCGACTGAATTACGAAAAGTCGGTGCAGATGTTGAAGAGGGTGAAGATTTTATTCGTATTCAACCGCTTGCTCTTTCTCAATTTAAGCATGCTGAAATTGAGACCTATAACGATCACCGTATGGCAATGTGCTTTGCTTTAGTTGCATTGTCGGATACTCCTGTCACGATTTTAGATCCAAAATGTACGGCTAAAACGTTCCCAACATTCTTCGATGAATTTGAGAAATTAAGTGTTAGAAACTAAATCTTAAACAAAAAGCACCGAGTATTCGGTGCTTTTGCTCATTACTTCTGAATAGAAGATAAAAATTCTTTGCGGGTTTCGCGATCTTCTAAAAAGACTCCACCATAGGCTGATGTCACAGTATAACTGTGGGTATCTTTTACCCCACGCGCTTTCACACAGAAATGTGTCGCTTTCACATAAACGGCCACATCATCCGTTTCTAAAATGGTTTGAAATGCCGTTAAAAGCTGTTCGGTTAAACGCTCTTGTACTTGTGGACGTTGCGCAAAAAATGCCACAATGCGATTGATTTTAGACAAGCCAATTACCCAATCTTTCGGATAATATGCCATAGCAACATTGCCATCAATTGTCACAAAATGGTGTTCGCAAGTACTGGTCAACGTGATGTCATTCACTTGCACCATTTCGCTCACTTTCATTTGGTTTTTGATTTTTGTCATTTTCGGGAAATTGGCATAATCCATTCCACTGAAAATTTCATCAATAAACATTTTAGCTAAGCGATTTGGTGTTTCTTCTAGGCTATCATCACGCAGATCTAACCCTATCAATTTCATCACTTCACGCATATGCGAAGCAATCGCCTCACGGCGCTCATCTTTACATTGAGTCGGATCAATCATTGGTGTTTCGATGCCTTTGGCTACCAAGGCTCGGCGGACATTTTCCGCATCAGGTGAAATCGCGTTCATTCACTTTCCATTTATAAAAAAATAATGCGGCATTTTAGCAAAAGATGAATTATTCGTAAAATGCGAAAAATCACCCTAATTTATTAATTTCCTTCATATTGTATTTCGGGCTACAATATATCCACTTTTATTCTGATTAACCCAAAGGATTAATTATGTTGCCACTTGAAGATGCCTTGGCGCAAATGCTCCACCAACTTCCCTTCCCAACAAAAACTGAAACGCTAGCTTTAACTGAAGCGGCGGATCGTGTCTGTGCGGAAGATGTGATTTCTCCGATTAATGTGCCTTCTTTTGATAACTCAGCGATGGATGGCTATGCGGTTCGTTTAGCCGATTTACAGCAATCTATGACACTTTCTGTCGCAGGAAAATCTTTTGCGGGTAATCCATTTCAAGGGGAATGGGTAGCACAAAGTGCGGTCAGAATTATGACGGGTGCGATGATTCCTGAAGGCGCTGATGCGGTGGTCATGCAAGAAGAGGTCACCGTCAATGAAGATGGTACAGTTACCTTTGCGGCATTACCTAAAGCCAATCAGAATATTCGTCGCATTGGTGAAGATGTGAAAAAAGGTGATGTGGTCTTACATCAAGGAGATGAGTTAAATACCGTTTCTTTACCTTTGCTCGCCTCATTAGGTATCGCTGAAGTCAAAGCTTACCCACGTTTAAAAGTGGCCGTGCTTTCAACCGGTGATGAATTAGTCCCAGTCGGTCAACCGTTACAAGCAGGACAAATTTACGACACCAACCGTTTCACCGTGAAGTTAATGCTAGAAAAATTAAATTGTGATGTGCTTGATTTCGGTATTCTGCCGGATAACCAAGCAGAATTTGAAGCGGCTTTTGTGAAAGCACAAGCGCAAGCAGATCTGGTTATCACAAGCGGTGGCGTTTCAGTGGGTGAGGCTGACTTCACGAAAACTGTGTTAGAAAAAGTCGGTCAGGTGAATTTCTGGAAAATTGCGATGAAACCAGGCAAACCATTTGCATTTGGTAAATTAGAAAATGCTTGGTTCTGCGGTTTACCTGGCAATCCGGTTTCTGCATTAGTGACATTCTATCAATTGGTTCAACCGGCTATTGCCAAATTAAGCGGTAAAAAACACCCGAAAAAACAACCGCACTTCCAAGCGATTGCCCAAACCAATTTGAAAAAATCACCAGGACGTTTAGATTTCCAACGTGGTTTCTATCAAATTAATGAAAATGGTCAACTTGAAGTGCACCCAGTGGGTTTCCAAGGTTCACATTTATTCAGTTCTTTTGTGAAAAGTAACTGTTTTATTCGCCTCGAAAAAGATCGCGGCAATGTCGCTGCGGGCGAAATCGTCACCATTGAACCGTTTAATCACCTATTGGGGCAATAATGGCTGAATTAAGCTACGAAGAAGAACTGCGTTATAACCGCCAAATCATCTTAAAAGCGGTTGATTTTGACGGACAAGAAAAGCTGAAAGACAGCCGAATGTTAATTGTCGGTCTGGGTGGTTTAGGCTGTGCGGCAAGTCAATATCTTGCAGCAGCTGGCGTGGGTCATTTAACTTTATTGGATTTTGACACCGTATCGCTTTCTAATTTGCAACGTCAGGTATTACATACCGATAGCCGATTAAATATGCCTAAAGTGGAATCGGCAAAAATTGCGTTACAACAGATTAATCCTCATGTCGAAATTGAAACCATCAATGCACAACTTTCCGAAGAAAAACTCGCGGAAATCATACCGCACTTTGATGTGATATTAGATTGTACCGATAACGTGGATATTCGTAATGCGCTCGATCGTGGTTGTGAGAAAGCGAAGATCCCGCTAATTTCAGGTGCGGCGATTCGTTTAGAAGGGCAAGTATCCGTCTTTACTTACGAACCCAATACTCCAACCTATCGCCAACTTAGCCAACTTTTTGGGCAAAATGTTTTAAGTTGTGTAGAAGCAGGCGTACTGGCGCCAATTGTGGGTGTTGTTGGCTCTATTCAAGCCTTAGAAGCCATCAAAGTGCGGTTAAAAATCGGTTCAAATTTATGTGGACGTTTATTGTTAATCGATGGATTAACCATGCGTGTCCGAGAAATGAAATTGCCCGTTTAAGTTTTCTCTTAACATTTAGGCAGACAGAAAGTTTGTCTAAACAAATCATTATTATGACTTAGTATTGAAACAACGTATGGGTAATATTATCTTTGAATGTTTTTTCCGTTTATTTTTTGAAGGGTTATTTGAATTTTTATTCAATAAATATTCCAAATTAAGTTGGGGATTATGGTGTACATTTTCCCTACTATTTGGTTTCTATTTCTTTGCTTTCCTTAATATGGACAAATCTGCTTGGGTAATTTGTTTATTAGCTATTCTAGCTGGTGGACTTACGATGCTTATTACCCTAGCCTTCGTTTTTTTAATTGAAAAATTGATGTTGAGGAAAAAATAAGTGCTATAGATTGACTTTATTCTCTCATATTAAAACTCAAAATTACCCACAAATAATTATCCATCCCCTCGTGCATTACCCAAAAACAAATGCTATTATCTTGCTCGACAATTCATTTGTCTTATATCGCAAGTTTTGTGTATAGGAAAATGGCAGACACTTCAAAAATCTCTTCATTTTATACCACACTTGCAAATTATCATTTCATCAGTTTAAGGATTAACTCTCTCATGAAAGAGATTTTGCAACAATTTAAACAAAATTATTTGATTAAATACTGGAATCCTGTCGCGGCAGTCATTGCAGCGGGGCTTATTTCAGCTTATTACTTTGGGGTAACCGGCACTTATTGGGCGGTTACGGGGGAATTTACACGTTGGGGCGGTCATGCTTTGCAAGCTCTAGGTGTCGATGTGTCCGACTGGAGCTACTATAAAATTATCGGCATGCAAGGCACGATCTTCACCCGTATTGATGGCGTGATGATTTTAGGTATGTTCGCGGGTTGCATTTCGGCTGCACTTTGGGCAAACAACGTAAAATGGCGTAATCAACCACACAAACGTCGTATTGTTCAAGCCCTCATTGGTGGTGCATTAGCCGGTTTCGGTGCACGTTTAGCAATGGGCTGCAACCTTGCCTCTCTCTTCACCGGTATTCCACAATTTTCGGTTCACGCCTGGTTCTTTACTATTGCCACAGCCGTAGGTACTTATGCAGGGGTAAAAGTCAC
Organism: Haemophilus sp. HMSC066D02; assembly: GCF_001810545.1. NCBI lineage: Bacteria > Pseudomonadati > Pseudomonadota > Gammaproteobacteria > Pasteurellales > Pasteurellaceae > Haemophilus > Haemophilus sp. HMSC066D02. The sequence continues at coordinate 76,757 of NZ_KV801813.1, forward strand.
CTTACTTCCGATATTCCGTGTGAAATTAGAATTGAAAAAAGGTGCAGCAAAATTACAAGAAACGGATCCGAAACAAGCGAATCGTCGTTTTTGGATTGGTATGGTGGTCTTTTTTGCTTACCTGATTGCTTCACTTTATGTGATGACAAACTCCGTCAAACTGGGTTTTGCGATGCTTTGTGGGTTAGCTTTCGGCTTATTAATTGAACGCGCTCAAATCTGCTTTACTTCCGCTTTCCGTGATTTATGGGTAACCGGCCGTGCTTATATGGCAAAAGCCATCATCTTCGGTATTCTCGTGGGTACGCTTGGCGTATTCAGCTACATTCAATTAGGCGTGCCGGCCAAAATCATGTGGGCGGGTCCAAATGCAATTATCGGTGGTTTATTATTTGGCTTCGGTATTGTATTAGCAGGCGGATGTGAAACCGGTTGGATGTATCGCTCAATGGAAGGTCAAGTTCACTTTATGTGGGTAGGTGTGGGTAACGTTGTTGGTTCAACCTATTTAGCCTACGCATGGGACGATCTTGCCCCTGTACTTGCGTTAGATTACGAAAAACTTAATTTATTGAAATCCTTTGGCCCTGTTGGCGGTTTATTAGTGAATTACGGCTTGCTTATTCTTTGCTTAATCGCTGTTGTTTGGTGGGAACGCCACTTCTTGAAAAAAGCTAAAGCAAAAATTGCGGCAGCGAATCCACAAGCTTGTGGTTGCTAATTAAATATTAACGAATTCATTCAAAAAAGAGGACATTATTATGGCATTTACCGTTGTTCAAAAATTAGATAAAGATCCAAAAGACATCACCCCAGATTACACGTTAGATACGCTAGGTGAACCTTGCCCGTATCCAGCAATCGTGATGCTCGAAACCATGCCTCAATTACAAAAAGGCGAAATTTTAGAGCTATTAAGTGACTGTGCCCAATCTATCAACAACATTCCTGTTGACACTAAAAACCACGGTTACACACTATTAAGCGTTGAACAAGATGGCACCAAATTACGCTATTTGATTCAACGTTAATGTAAAAAAGTGCGGTCAAAATTGACCGCACTTTTATATTTAATGGAAAGAAAAATCGAGAAATAAACGAAAATTGTACTACCTAATACTTACCCCCAAGGCTTAGCATCAGGTTTACTGTGTTTTTTTCGCCATTGGGTACATATTGGACTATCCCACATTAGCCTTTCTTCACAAACTGGACCGCCTTCTAGATACCAACCTTTTTTCTCTAAACAAAGATTTACTTCTGGATTAACACTTTCCCCTATCACAAAATCCATACCGCAATCCGACATATCTTTTTGTCTTCTGTCAAGAAATTTAATACGTCCTTGAGGATCTGAGTTAGGAAATAAAACCCTAGAATTATGTAAGCGCCAATGATCATGTGGTGGCGGAGGCTGAAAACCACCAAAAGAACAACCAAACAAAGTTAGAGATAATAGTAGTGGTAATGTAAATCTCATCTTATCGTTTCCTCGCCTATTTTGATTTTAGAAAGTTAGTGTATAACTTCTTAAAGTTAGGTTATTTAATCATATAAGCACTAAAAAACATATAAAAAAAAACCGCACTTTAATCTCTCAAAGTGCGGTCAGTTTTACTTCAATTTTTTGCTTATTTGTTTAATGCAGTAAGAATGTCATCAACACGTTCTTTTGCATCACCAAAGAGCATTTGAGTGTTTTCTTTGAAGAATAATGGGTTTTGAACGCCTGCATATCCCACCGCCATAGAACGTTTGAATACGATAACGTTTTGTGCTTTCCATACTTCTAACACTGGCATACCTGCGATTGGGCTGTTTGGATCTTCCATTGCAGCAGGGTTTACGGTGTCGTTTGCACCGATAACCAATACCACATCGGTATCTGCGAAATCATCATTGATTTCATCCATTTCAAGCACGATGTCATAAGGCACTTTCGCTTCCGCTAAAAGTACGTTCATATGACCCGGTAAACGACCTGCAACAGGGTGAATACCAAAACGCACGTTAATACCACGCTCACGCAATTTCGCCGTAAGTTCAGCCACTGGATATTGCGCTTGTGCTACCGCCATACCATATCCTGGCGTGATGATCACAGAGCTTGCATTTTTGAGTAATTCAGCCACTTCTTCTGCGGTTGTTTCACGGTATTCGCCTTGTTCTTCATCAGAAGATACTTGAACATCATTACCAAAACCACCAGCGATAACGCTGATAAATGAGCGGTTCATCGCTTTACACATAATGTAAGAAAGAATCGCACCAGAAGAACCCACTAATGCACCGGTGACGATAAGCAAGTCATTGCTTAGCATGAAACCTGCTGCAGCCGCTGCCCAACCAGAGTATGAGTTAAGCATTGAAACCACAACCGGCATATCCGCACCACCGATAGATGCCACTAAGTGCCAGCCGAATGCAAGTGCAATCGCGGTCATGAGTAACACTGGGAAGATATTATCTGGGTTGTTTAAGAATGCCACCATCAAGAAAGCAGAAACCACTAATGCCGCTAAATTTAATTTATGGCGATGTGGCAACATTAATGCTTTTGAATTGATTTTGCCGCTTAATTTACCAAATGCCACGATAGAACCCGTGAATGTTACCGCACCGATGAAGATCCCTAAGAATACTTCAACGTTATGGATATTCATTAACACAGGATCAGTTTCGTTTGTTAAACCGTAACTGTTAAAGCCTACGAGCACTGCTGCTAAACCTACAAAGCTGTGAAGGATCGCAACAAGTTCAGGCATTTCAGTCATTTCAACTTTTAATGCACGTTGAACACCAATCACGCCACCGATGATCATCGCAATAATGATCCATAGTGTACCTTCAGATTGTGGGCCGAAAATGGTTGCAACAAGGGCAATTGTCATACCGACAATACCATACCAGCAACCGGCTTTTGCCGTTTCGTGTTTAGAAAGACCGGCTAAGCTCATAATGAAAAGTAATGCAGCGATAATATAGGCTGCTTGTACTAAACCTTCAGACATCGTCTTCTCCTTAACCTTTTCTAAACATCGCCAACATACGTTGGGTTACACGGAAACCACCAAAGATGTTGATGCTTGCCACCAAGATTGCCACAAAGGCTAATGCATCAATGAAGAAGTTGCCTGTTGGTTGTCTAATTTGCAGTAATGCACCCACAATGATGATACCTGAAATCGCATTGGTTACCGCCATAAGTGGGGTGTGTAAAGCGTGACTAACGTTCCAAACCACGTAGTAACCGACTACACAAGCCAATACAAATACGGTGAAGTGAGAAAGGAATGCCGCTGGCGCCACCGATGCAAGCCAGAGGAATAATACACCTACACCCGCCATCACACCGTATTTGATGCGAGGATCTGCTGGTTTTTCTTCCTCTTTTTTAACCGCACTTTGTGCCGCTTTAGCTTCTTGTTTTGGTTGTGCTGATACTTGGATTTGTGCTGGTGGAATTTCTTCCCCATCACGTACCACTGTCACACCGCGTAATACCACATCGTCAAAATCGATATTGATATTGCCGTCTTTTTCTTTACAAAGTAGTTTTAATAAATTAACTAAGTTTGTACCGTAAAGTTGGGAAGATTGTGTTGGTAAACGACTTGGGAAATCGGTATAACCAATGATTTTTACTTGGTTTTCAGTGGTGACGACTTTTCCTGCTTCAGTGTAAGCACAGTTACCACCAGTTGCAGCCGCTAAGTCCACCACTACAGAACCTGGTTTCATGGAATCAACCATTTCTTTCGTGATCAAGCGAGGGGCTGGTTTACCTGGAATCGCCGCGGTGGTAATAATGATATCCACTTCTTTGGCTTGTTCCGCATAAAGTTCCATCGCGCGACGGTTAAATTCTTCTGACATTACTTTCGCGTAACCATCGCCGCTACCACCTTCTTCTTTGAAATCAATTTCTAAGAAAGACGCGCCCATACTTTGTACTTGTTCTTTTACTTCAGGACGAGAGTCAAAAGCACGTACAATCGCACCAAGACTATTGGCTGCACCAATCGCTGCTAGACCCGCTACACCTGCACCAATCACTAATACTTTTGCCGGTGGTACTTTACCTGCTGCGGTAATTTGTCCGGTGAAGAAACTACCAAATTCATGAGCTGCTTCAATCACTGCACGATAACCAGAAATATTCGCCATAGAGCTTAATGCGTCAAGCGCTTGCGCACGGGAAATACGTGGCACAGAATCCATCGCTAATACATTAATTTTTTTCGACGTGAGTTTTTTCATTAAATCCGGATTTTGTGCGCGCCAAATGAAGCTCACAAGTGTTGCACCTTCCTTCATTTGATCAATTTCTGCATCCGTTGGTGGATTCACTTTAAAAATCACATCCGAATGCCACACTTCTGAACTTGAGCCAATTTTTGCGCCGGCGTCGATAAATGCTTGGTCTTCAAAACTTGCTTTAAATCCCGCATTGTGTTCTACGATGACGTCAAAGCCCAGTTTTAAGATCTGCTGAACCGTTTTTGGCGTCGCCGCCACACGATTTTCGCTATCAAGCAGTTCTCTAGGTACACCAATTAACATAAATGTTTCCCTCTGGTTGATGAAATTTCAGACAAACTCACGCCTGTCCCTGTCTCTTAAATGACAAAAAGTCATGCGACGATAAATGTATCACTTATTACGGTTATTTGGGGAATTTTTTTAACTGGTTTTACAAGATATTGCGATAGGGATCATAAAAGAATCGAGATAAACGCGTGGTGTGTTTAACTTTTAGCCTAACGAAATAATGATTCATCAGAAACTGACTAATCAAAAATAGATAAAAACTGACCGCACTTAGAAAGAAGATAATAAAAAGCCCGATATGATTTACCGGGCTGTATGATTAATTTGTTCCACCTACGGTGATTTCATCAATTTTCAAGGCGGGTTGACCAACACCGACCGGTACACTTTGACCATCTTTGCCACATACACCAATACCAAGATCTAAGTCTGTTTCATCAGCAACCATGGAAACTTTTTGCATCACATCAATACCGCTGCCAATTAATGTCGCCCCTTTAACGGGTTTCGTAATTTTGCCTTTTTCAATAAGATAAGCTTCAGATGTCGAGAACACAAATTTACCTGAGGTGATATCCACTTGCCCACCACCGAAGTGCGGTGCATAAATACCACGATCCACAGAAGCGATTAAATCGTCAAATTTGCTTTGACCCGCTAACATATAAGTATTCGTCATTCGCGGCATTGGCAAATGTGCATAAGATTCACGACGACCATTTCCTGTCGGTTTCACACCCATTAATCGTGCATTGAGTTTATCTTGCATGTAGCCTTGCAAAATCCCATCCTTGATTAAAACGTTACACTGGCTTGGCACGCCTTCATCATCAATGGTTAAAGAACCTCGGCGATTTTGTAATGTACCGTCATCCACAATCGTACATAATGGCGACGTCACTAACTCACCAATTTTACCCGTAAATAGAGAACTTTCTTTACGGTTGAAATCCCCTTCTAAACCATGCCCTACAGCTTCATGAAGCAACACTCCCGGCCAACCAGCGCCCAATACCACTGGCATTAATCCTGCTGGTGCAGCGACCGCACTTAGGTTCACAAGGGCTTGACGAACGGCTTCCTTTGCAAAATTAACGGCACGAATATCCCCATTTACCACTTCAAAGAACCAATCTAAGCCAAAGCGTCCACCTGAACCGCAGCTCCCACGCTCACGTTTACCATCTTCTTCAACAAGAACAGAAATAGATAAACGCACAAGTGGACGAATATCTGCAGCAAGAGTGCCATCTGTTGCAACCACTAACACTTCTTCGTAAATCGAGCTTAATGCCGCTGAGACATGCGTAACACGAGGATCTTCAGATCGCGCAGTACGATCCACTAAGTGTAATAACTCGATCTTTTTCTCTTTAGTTAAACTTTCTAACGGGTTAATTGCCGCATAACGCTGAACCGCATTCACCGCATTAAATGCTTGAGGCGAAATTAAATTGCCTTCTTTAATTTGCGCAATACCTTTTACAGCTTCAGCACATTGTTGTAATGAGGCTAAATTGATTTGATCAGAATACGCAAAGCCTGTTTTCTCTCCAGAAACGGCGCGTACACCCACACCACGATCAATATGAAAGCCTCCTTCTTTGATAATACTGTCTTCTAATACCC